>JAUILO010000203.1 GCA_030432775.1 Alphaproteobacteria bacterium | reverse complement strand
TATCCCTGGAATAATGATTTTAGTGCAGCGCGGAATTATGCAATTGAACAAGCAACTGGATCTTGGATAATGATGCTTGATGTTGATAATGATATGAACGGCAAGCTTTTCGATAATGGTTTTACCCTTGAGCAAGTGCAGGCTGTGTATGATCTTGCTGCTGATAAATTCGTGCCGATGGTTTTTGAAATCGCGCATGAATTTCACGCCGACAGAGAAGTCGAGCGTTTGATTTCTGCCTTTGGCGGTAAGGAAAAATGGCAGGAGGTTTCACGTCAGCTTCTAACCTATGGTAAGCAAAACCTACCTCCTGAGGTGCTGGATAGTCTGGCTGGGTCATTCGAAGGTGTTATGGCGCTTTACCGTATGATGAAAGGTGATGAACCGGTGATGTCCAAACACGGAGGTGATGCAGGTAGCCGTGCCGGACATGAGGATGAATTGCATAGTTTGATGCGTGATCCCAAATACTGGAAAGACAAAGACCCGGCATTTGTGTCTAAAGTCACAAAAGGGTTTCAGCGTCTTTATAATGAAGGTTAGATCCTAAATACCGATTGCGTTAGCTAGTCACAATTCCAGTAATATATTGGCACGATTACAGGTCGAATTACAGGTCGGATTGTTGGCGCAAGTAGAAGGGCTGAATGAATATACAAAATGGTGAACTCGCCTGTTTGGTTACACCATTCGGGCGGGTTCTTATATGGGCGGTGGTATAGGATAGAGAGTTGTGGGTTGCGCCAATTGACGCATGTGTGAAGTGCTGTTCGGGAATATTGCCCGTAGAGCATAAGCCTTGGAACTTAGTCAGTGGAAGCTTTCCGGATATGTGAGCGGCTTAGTTATCACCCATTTTTAGCGCGTTGATAAAAGCACTCTGCGGAATTTCAACATTGCCGTATTGGCGCATTTTGGCTTTACCTTTTTTCTGCTTATCCAGCAATTTACGCTTACGGCTCACATCGCCGCCATAACATTTGGCCGTTACATCTTTACGCAGCGCACTTAAAGTTTCCCGCGATATGATTTTTCCGCCAATTGCGGCCTGTATAGCGATTTTAAACATCTGGCGTGGAATAAGCTCTTTTAAACGCTCGCATAGCTGTCTGCCTCTAAATTCGGCGACAGAGCGGTGAACAATCATTGCGAGCGCATCAACAGGTTCGTCGTTTACACGAATATCCATTTTCACAAGGTCGTTTTCGGCATAGCCGTCTAGTTCGTAATCAAAGCTGGCATAACCGCGAGAGATAGATTTCAGGCGATCATAAAAATCAAACACAACCTCGTTTAGTGGCAGGCGATATACAAGCATCGCGCGGTTACCGGCATAGGTGAGGTCAATCTGAACGCCGCGGCGCTCCTCGCAAAGTTTCAAAAGACCGCCTAGATATTCGTCCGGCGTTAGAATTGTGGCTTTAATCCATGGTTCTTCAATATGGTCGATCGAAACGATGTCAGGCATATCAACCGGGTTATATAGCTCTATCTTCTGTCCTTTTGTTGTGTAGATGTGATAAACAACGCTTGGTGCGGTAGGAATCAAATCCAGATCGAATTCACGGTCAAGGCGCTCTTGAATAATTTCCATGTGCAAAAGCCCCAAGAAGCCACAGCGGAAACCAAGGCCAAGAGCCTGTGATGACTCCATCTCGTAATGTAGAGACGCATCATTAAGCTTGAGTTTGCCAAGGCTGTCGCGCAGATGTTCAAAATCGCTGGCATCAACTGGAAACAGGGAACAAAACACCATCGGGATACTTGGTTTAAATCCCGGTAATCTGCTTTCACATTGGCGCTTTTCGTCGGTAATCGTATCACCAACCTGTGTTTCACTAATGTCTTTGATTGATGCGGTGATGAAACCCATTTCACCGGGGCCAAGTTCATCGACGATAACGTGTTTGGGAGTGAAGATACCGACACGGTCAATTTCGCGCACAGCGCCGGTATTCATAAATCTTACTTTTTGCTTGGTTTTGAGTTTGCCGTCAATTACACGAACCAAAACAACAACGCCAAGATATGAATCGTACCAGCTATCAACGAGCAGTGCTTGTGTTGGTTTATCTTCATCGCCGGTATGGGGTGGCGGCAGGCGCTCTGCGATGGCTTCCAGAAGTTCTTGTACACCTTGGCCTGTTTTGGCGGAAACATGAATACCGTCTTCAGCAGGCAAGCCGATTACTTCCTCGATTTCCATGGCGATGCGCTCTGGTTCGGCGGCAGGGAGATCAATTTTGTTGATGACGGGAATGATTTCGTGGTCGTTATCAAGTGCCTGATAAACATTGGCAAGGGTCTGTGCCTCGACGCCTTGTGATGAATCAACAATTAGAAGCGATCCCTCACACGCGGCTAGAGAACGACTGACTTCATAGGCAAAGTCGACATGGCCGGGCGTATCCATCAAATTATATTGGTATTCCGTGCCGTCTTTTGATGTGAAGTTCAGGCGCACAGTTTGAGCCTTGATTGTAATGCCGCGCTCACGTTCGATATCCATGGAATCTAGAACTTGTTCTTTCATCTCACGGTCGGCAAGCCCGCCACATTCTTGGATCAACCGATCGGCAAGTGTTGATTTGCCGTGGTCAATATGGGCGATGATTGCAAAGTTGCGAATTTGTTTTAGCGGCTTACTCATGCGTTGCAAGATAGTGTTCTTTGCGTTTTCGTGCAATAGTTATTCGCTGCTATCAGTGTGTATTAACGGATAAGGTGCGGTTATGACAGGGCAATTAAAGACAATTGGAATAATTGGCGGGCTTAGCCCCGAATCAACGGCGAAATATTATATAGGGCTTAATCATGAAGTAGCGGCGCTGACAAAAGGGGCGCATACAGCCAAGATATTGCTGTCTTCTGTGGATTTCGAATTGTTTGTAACGCTGAAGAATAAGGGCGACTGGCAGACGCAGGGCGATTTATTGGTCGCCGAAGCGGTTCGGTTAGAGCAGGCCGGCGCTGATTTTATTATTCTTGCGACAAACACTATGCATAAAATGGCAGATCAGATAGAGGAGGCTGTTTCCGTGCCGTTCTTACATCTGGCGGATGCTACGGCGCAGCGTATTGTGCAGGACGGTGTTGATAAAATTGGATTGCTAGGCACGCGTTACACGATGGAGCTTGATTTTTATAAAGACCGCCTAAGAGATAAAGGCATAGAGCCTTTGGTTCCTGACGGAGGTGGTAGGCAAATAATTCAGGACATAATTTATGACGAGCTTGTAAAAGGTGTTGTGTCCGTGCAATCAAGACAGGCA
>JAUILO010000037.1 GCA_030432775.1 Alphaproteobacteria bacterium | reverse complement strand
CAGATAGTCTTTCAGGATCCGTATAGCTCACTCTCCCCGCGCATGAGTGTTGCCGATATTATTGGCGAGGGCTTACAGGTTCATTACAAAGATCTGAGCAAGTCAGAACGCGAGGACCGCGTTATCGAAGCGCTTAAAGATGCGACGCTTGATCCGGACACACGTAACAGATATCCGCATGAATTTTCAGGTGGCCAGCGCCAGCGCATCTCAATTGCACGCTCTATTGTTCTAAAGCCGGACTTTATCGTTCTGGACGAGCCAACTTCTGCGCTTGATCTATCCGTTCAGGCACAGATTGTTGACCTGTTACGCGCGCTTCAGGAAAAACACACTTTGTCCTATATGTTCATTAGCCATGATTTACGTGTTGTCAAAGCGATGTCACATGATTTGATCGTTATGAAGAACGGGCAAGCCGTTGAAACCGGACCAGCCAAAGATATTTTTACATCACCCCAGCAAGAATATACGCGTGACCTGCTTGATGCTGCGGTTAATCTGCGCACACGTAAATCGGCATAATATACACACACGCAAATTTAAACCATTTATTTACGTATTTCATAGATAGTGCTAGGAGATCGTCAATTAGGCGCGTCAAACCTATATGCACGAAAACCGATATGAATAAAAAGGAACGGCTATGAGTTATCCGGATAATCTAAAAATCATCACAAATACGCGACTAGGTGAAACAGCTCAGGCGCTTGAAGATGAAGGTGTGAAATACGCTCATATTACAAATGGCACATATACAGCCCCCGATGAAATGGTTGTACCGACAACACTGGCGGGTTTTCAATATATAACAGATACAATTCATTTGCCAGAGGACACCTACATTATCGCGGTGAATTCTGATGTTAGCATGCAAAAGATTAACGATGCCAAGGGCGGCAGTTTGACAGATATTGAAGATCAGCAAACGCGAGCGGAAAAAGTGCTTGTTCCACTTGCCCTGCAGCACCCCGAGACGCAAATTATCGGCATTTTTTATGACGAAGAAACGCCGGAAGATCTATATGAATATCTTTCAACACAGTCCAGCCTGAGCCTTGAGTCATTATTCAAGTTCGGCTATGGCACAAATCCTGATGCACCGCGCATTGAAGGTGCAACCCATTTCCGCCGGGTCTTTGGCTTTCCTTTTCCAAATGATGCCAAAGCGCTATGCCATGACATTACGGTTGCCGAAGATCAATCGGACACCGTTATTGTTGAAAATCTGGCCGAAGAAAAAGGCTTACACGGCGCGCCATATATAACACCGGAGAACAAAGTTCTGTTTAAGGTGCATGAAGATCTCAAAGGTCATCAAGATCCTGCAGCAGACACAATCAAACCTGACTACGGCCTAAGGCGCTCGAATAAACTTAAACTGTAATAAATTCGCTTTAAGGACCTAAGTGGTATATAATAGTTATTCGCATGAGATTTTGCTTGATTTTAGTGCCTTGGCGCGATATTTAAGCTGTACTTTGTGAATTACACATAAATCTAAACTAGAAAGATAGGTGATAAACGTGGTTAGCGTAAATGTACGTGATAATAACGTCGATCAAGCTTTAAGAGCTCTTAAGAAGAAAATGCAACGTGAAGGTATCTTCCGTGAAATGAAACTTCGTCGCGATTATGAAAAACCTTCTGAAAAGAAGAAACGCGAAAAAGCTGAAGCTGTACGTCGCTGGCGCAAGCTAGAACGTAAAAAACGTGAACGCGAAAACGGTTAAGTTTAACCATTCGCTTTAACGGCATATATAATTAGAAGAGCTCTCGGTAAATTATCGGGAGCTTTTTGCTTTTAAGGCGTTTGATTACCCAGAACTCTTTTTCTGGTTTGTCTTCTGAAGGCAGGGCTGCTGTGAAATCCGGTTATTAGATTTTAGGCGCTGCGTGCCTTGACGGTGCGCTCTTATACAAAGGCTGCGTTGCCTGTTTTAGCCAATCCGTCTCATCTTGATCCATATGCGGGCTCAGATTATCATAAACATGCTGATGATAATCATTCAACCAGTCCAGCTCTTCATCACTCAGCATATCCGTCACAATCAGGTTTTTATCAATCGGCGCATAAGACACCGTGTTAAATGCCATCATTAGACGGTCTGTGGCTTTGTTCTTGCCATCTTCTTCAACAAGTATAAGACTTTCAATCCGAATGCCGTATTCATCTTTTTTGTAATAGCCGGGCTCATTGGATAAAAACATGCCGGGCTTATATTCTTTATTCGCACGTGAACTGAGCCCCGTGCCAGCCTCATGGACGGATAAATACGCGCCAACGCCGTGCCCTGTGCCGTGACCATAATCCAGATCTTCTTTCCAAAGTGCGCTGCGCGCCATTACGTCAATTGCTGCGCCCGTTGTACCTTGCGGAAAACGCAATGAAGCAACGGCAATATGCCCCTTTAAAACGCGGGTAAAGCTCTCACGCATTTCCTGCGTCGGTGTTCCAATTGCAACGGTGCGGGTTATATCAGTTGTACCGGCGAAATCTTCGCCCCAATATTGACCGCCGCTATCGACCAGCAGCAAACCAGATCCGCGAATATCACTGTGGTTCTCAGGGGTCGCATGATAATGAACTATTGCGCCATTATCAGCCCAGCCGGAAATGGTATCAAAACTATCATCCTTGAAATCTGGCGACATCTTACGGAAGGTCAAAAGCTGTTCAACGACATCAAGCTCTGAAATTTGGCCGTTTACGCCTTCTTCTTCAAGCCATTTGATCAAACGCGATACAGCGACACCATCAACAATATGGGACTGCTTGATCCCCTCGATCTCGGCCTTGTTTTTCTCGGCTTTGGGTGCCTGACAAACATCTTCGCTGTTACCAACATCAAAACCGATGGTTTCAGCCATGGTTTTAAAGGCAATCGCAACATTTTCGCCATCCATTATAATTTTGGGCTTATCTGCGGTACTGCCGTCAAATAAACGCTCCATAACCGCGCCCACGTCATCCAGTTCATGAACTCTTACATCCGCGCCCAGCGCATCACGCACATCCTGCCCAGCCTTATCCGCAGGAACAAACCAATCCACGCTAGCATCATCATGTAAAAGCGCATAAGAAAGCACCACAGGAACATGAGGAACATCATCACCACGAATATTCAAAAGCCATGCAATTGAATCAGGGGCGGCTATAAACGCTGCATCTGCGCCTTTTTCCTTCACAATGCCTGCAACTGTCTTTCGTTTTTCCGCTGAAGATTTTCCGGCCAGTTTATCAGGAAACACTGTCACCTTAGCATCAGGGTGGTCTGGCTGGTTATCCCAAACCTTATCCACAAGATTACCCTCAATTGCCTTTAGTGAGATTCCATGTGCTGACAGTGCTTTGGACAAAGACAGAATAAAGGTCACCGTATGAAGACGCGGATCATAACCAACGACCATCCCCTCTTCCAGATTGCCGGCAATCCAGTCATGCGGCGTTTTCTTGGCCAGATTATCTGTGGTGATGCCTTCGTAAGGAGTTCCCGCAAGCTGTTGTTCTAATTGCAAACTATAACGGCTATCGGAGAATACAGCAGCTTTATGCGTGGCTATCACTGCCATACCGGCCGAACCGCTAAAGCCCGTAGACCAAAATAGTCGCTGGGCGCGCTCGGGCACATATTCGCCCTGCCACTCGTCTTCACGGGGAACGAGATAGGCATCTATCCCTTCCTCACTCATTAATTCCCTGATATTTGCTAGCTTTTCGCTACTGTTCTTATTCATATTTTCTGGCATAATGAAGATTGTAATATTCTTTTTTTACTATGTCCATGATAGCCGAATTAAATATGACAGATACAGAAAATATGAACGCCATACCATCTTTTGATGATGACGGTGCTCATGTCATTGTTTTTGGTAATGAAAAAGGCGGATCAGGCAAGTCGACTTCAGCCATGCATGCCGCCATTGCGTTGTTACGACTTGGTTATAAAGTCAGCAGTATAGACCTTGATGCACGTCAGGGCACGTTTACGCGCTACCTTAAAAACCGCTGGGACAATGTTATCCGCAACCATACAGAAACGCCAAGCCCGCTGCATATGGCCATAGAGCGCAGTCAGCTCGAAACGGTTGAAGGTCAAAAAAAGGAAGAACGCGACTTTCTTATGATGGCGC
Source organism: Alphaproteobacteria bacterium (assembly GCA_030432775.1). Taxonomy (GTDB): domain Bacteria; phylum Pseudomonadota; class Alphaproteobacteria; order Micavibrionales; family Micavibrionaceae; genus JASMHE01. The sequence continues at coordinate 13,905 of JAUILO010000037.1, read as the reverse complement.
TGGACGAACTGCGCCCATGTTGTGACTTTGTTGTTATCGATACACCTGGAACAGATTCATACCTTAGCCGCCTCGCCCATAGCTGCGCCGATACACTGGTAACACCGCTCAACGATTCTTTTATTGATCTTGACCTGCTGGCGCATATTGATCCGGTCACGCACGAAATCATCAAACCATCAATCTACAGCCATATGGTCAAAGAGCAGCAGAAAATCAAACAATCCGGCAGTAATGGCATAACAACAAACTGGATTGTTATGCGCAACCGCCTATCCCATATTGATGCCAAAAACCGCGAGATGGTCGGTCAATGCCTTGAAACGCTCAGCGAAGAACTCGGCTTTACACTGGTAACAGGCTTTGGCGAGCGCGTGATATTCAAAGAGCTATTCCTGCAAGGCCTAACATTGCTCGACCTGAAGGAAAACCGTGAAAAGCCACTCACCCTATCAGAAATATCCGCGCGACAAGAAGTCAGGCATCTGATCAACGCGATTAGCCCGGAAACAATAAAGGGCTACATCAAACCGCCAAAGAATAATTCCGGCGCTTCTGTACAAAAATCCAACGATTAATAAACAAACAGCACACGAACTCTTCCTCATAAACTCCGGCTTATCCCGCGCATAACCGGCGCGGTTATCGCATCTAGCCTTTTTTGCTGCAATCTGGCACACTGCTCATAATACTTTGCAGCATAAGGAAGACGCAAAAACATGCCTTATTTTATATTAGCTTTCGGAATCTTGATGGGTATTTACGGCCTGTATAAATTCCTTACCAATGCTACGGTTCAGCAAATCAGCACGCTGGCGCTGTCATTTATCTCGTTGATACTGATCATCACCCTGACCCATATGGCGCTGACAGGTAAGCTCGCTGCCGCCCTGACCTTCCTGATTGCGCTATGGCCTTTTGGTTACGGCCTGTATAAGCAAATTCGCAATCCATCCATACCCCATCACAAACAAACAACGCGCCGCGCATCAGATATGAGCGCAGAAGAAGCACTGGATATTCTGGGCTTAAAAAAAGATGCCAGCGATAAAGATATAGAAGCAGCCTATAAAAAACTGATGAAGAAAGTTCATCCAGATCAGGATGGCTCGCATGGACTTGCCGAAAAATTAAATCAGGCGCGTGATACTCTGATTAAATACAAAAAAGGCAATTAACGGCAAAGCCAGATAGCGGCAAAGCCAGATAGCGGCAAAGCCAGATACAGTTCATTTCAGTCAGCCCAATCGCATTTACAACAAGACAAACCAGTCCGCATAACAAGCACAGCTGTTTAAGCTTTGCGGACTTGCAAAATGCTTATGAAATGCATAGGATGGGCGCACTTTAAACAAGCGAATGAAACCCATGAGTACAGCAAAAACATTTAAACCAGTCCGTAAAGCCGTTTTTCCGGTTGCCGGTCTTGGTACACGCTTTCTTCCGGCCACAAAAGTCATGCCAAAGGAAATGCTCCCCCTTAACGATCGCCCCCTCATTCAGCACGCTTACGAAGAAGCACGCGATGCCGGTATCGAAGAATTCCTGTTTGTTACCGGCCGGCAAAAAGAAATGCTGGAAGAGCATTTCGATTACCAGCCCGAATTAATCGAAACTTTAGAGCGCCGCGGCAAAACAGACATGATCGAAAAGATCACCAACAGCGAAATGCCGGAAGGAAAGCTATTCCTGACCCGCCAGCCCCGCCCGCTTGGCCTTGGTCATGCTATTTGGTGTGCGAAAAAACTTATCGGTGACGAGCCATTTGCAATTATGCTGCCGGACGATGTTATTCTGGCTGAAAAAGGCTGCTTGTCACAAATGGTCGAGGCTTATAACGAAACTGGTGGTAATGTTGTTGCGGTTATGGATGTTCCGAAAAAAGACACAGCCAAATACGGCGTATTGGACATTAAATCCGATGATGGAAAAATTGTTGATATTCAAGGTCTTGTCGAAAAACCTTTACCTGAAAACGCACCGTCAAACACATCGATTATCGGACGTTACATTTTACAGCCGGAAGTTTTTGATCACTTAAGTGCTTTTGAAACAGGCGCAGGTGGCGAAATCCAGCTTACCGATGCAATGGCTAAACTTATTGGAAACCAGCCATTTTACGGCCTGCGCTATGAAGGTCAGCGTTATGATTGCGGCAGCCGCCTTGGCTTTATCGAAGCCAACATCGCCTATGCCCTTCAGGATGATGAAATCGGTCAGGATGTGAGCAATATTCTGACAAAATATAAATGATAACCCCAATTAACGGTTTTGATTCATGACCTTACAAGAACAAGCGCAAACACCACATAAGCCCGTGCCTTATAAATTCAGCCCCGATATTTTACGCGAATACGATATACGTGGCCGTGTGGATGTTGATTTACGCGCTGAAGACGCCTACGCAATTGGCTGTGCTTTTGGTTCTTACGTTAAAAAAGATGGTGGACAGACAATGTGTGTCGGTTATGACGGCCGTCATTCATCCCCCATATTTGCCCAAGCCCTTATTCAAGGTCTCGTTGATGTGGGTATTGATGTCGAGAATATCGGCCTTGGCCCAACGCCCATGCTCTATTTTGCCGTGAAAGACCGTTTGAAAGATGCGGGCGTCATGATCACAGGATCACACAACCCGCCTGATTATAACGGTTTTAAAATGACCATGCAGAGCAAACAGATTTTCGGCGATATTATTCAGGAAATAGGCAAAATTGCCGAGACCGGCGATTATACATCCGGCACGGGATCATCACGCGAGATCGACATCAAGGAAACCTATGTTGAAAGATTGTTGAAAGACCTGACAAAGGCCGATTTATCATCAAAGAAAATCGCATGGGATTGCGGCAATGGCGCAGCAGGCGAAATCATCCAGATGCTGACAAGCAAAATGCCGGGCGAACATATTTTAATGTTCGAAGACATTGATGCTGACTTTCCCAACCACCACCCCGATCCGACCGTTGATAAAAACCTGATTGATATTATCGATGTGGTCAGAACACAAAACTGCGACCTTGGCGTGGCTTTTGATGGCGATGGCGACCGTGTTGGCGTTGTCGACGAAAAAGGCCAGATATTACGCAGCGACCTTTTGACGGCGCTATACGCCAAAGAAATACTGGAATCCAGCCCCGGCGCCCCCATAGTGGCCGATGTCAAATGTTCGCAGGTTTTGTTTGATGAAATTAAACGCCTTGGCGGAACGCCTGTTATGTGGAAAACCGGTCACTCGCTTCTTAAGGACAAAATGGCCGAACTTAAATCCCCTCTTGGCGGAGAGCTAAGTGGACACATCGTCTTTGCCGATAAATGGTATGGCTTTGATGACGGCATCTATTGCGCCATTCGCCTTATTAATGAAATTGTCGAAAATGGAGCGCCACTATCCACCATGACAACCCACCTTCCCGTTTTGTGCAATACACCGGAAATCAGATTCGATGTTGATGAAACACAGAAATTCGCAATAGTCGAAGAGATCACAGCAAGCCTGAAACAGCGCGCTGAGACCGAAGAATTTGAAGTGATGGATATGGACGGCATTCGCCTATCCACAAAAGATGGCTGGTGGTTACTGCGTGCATCCAACACACAAAATGCGCTCGCCACACGCGCAGAGGCAAGAACCCCCGAGGCACTTGAAAAACTAAAAGAGATGGTATCAAACGAAATAAAGAAATTCGGCTATACAATTGACTTTGATAGCGAATAAAATTGAAGAAACCAGAACAAACAAACTGAATAAACAATAATAACAACCAACAATAATAATAAACCAATATAGGAGTTACTGACTGTGAAAAACATCATTCTTGAACTTATTGCATCCCGTATCTGTCACGATTTGATCAGTCCGACAAGCGCTATTCAAAACGGTTTGGAATTCATAGAAGAAATGGGCATTGAGGACGCTGGCGACGAAGCCATGGGACTTATCGCCGACAGTATCAAAACTTCATCGGCCAGACTTCAGGTTTTCCGTGTGGCTTACGGCCTTGGAGGCAATGACCCGAGCGTAAAACCCGAAGACGTTCACCGCGTTTTCGGCAATTTATTACAAGCCGAAGGAAAAACCACACAAAATTGGGACCCATACGGCCCGATCGGTTTTGATGAAAGACCGGCAAGCTACGCCAAAGTTTTAATGAACACCTTAATTCTAGCCCATGAATGCCTACCCAAAGGCGGCGAGATTACCGTCAGCGCTGATGAGAACAACAATTGCGTCATTCTGGCAAAAGGCGAGAACGCTAATATCCGACCATTTGTACTTGATGCGTTAAGTCACGATATCGAAGTTGAAGAACTAGACCCGCGAACCGTACATGCGTATGCAGCAACACTTTTAGCAAATGAACACGGCTTTACAATCTCTATGGCTCCTGCTGGCGACAGCCAAATTAAACTAGAGATATCAACAAGCTAGCCCATCATTTTCCATATCAAATTAACCACTCTTTGACACTTTTAACGCTATCCTATTAGGACGGTGAAAAAGTATTATGATATTACTTGATTTCAGGTACAATAATCTAACAATAAACATCAGACCTTTGCGGTAACATGATGTTTTTTCTTAATATTTCATCGATAAGGGCGAATAATTTTTAGCTGTTCGCGCTCGCAACTGGGAGGATTAGATGGACGATTTAATTGCGGAATTTTTAACAGAAACCAGTAAGAACCTGACAGATCTTGATGCCGATCTTGTGAAACTCGAGCAGAACCCAAACGATAAAGATCTTCTTTCTCAGATCTTCCGCATTATCCATACCATTAAAGGCACTTGTGGCTTTTTAGGCCTACCCCGCTTGGAAGGCGTTGCCCATAAGGGTGAAGATGTACTCGGCCTGTTCAGAGACGGCGTACTGGAAGTCACGCCTGAATATGTCACAATAATTTTCGAAAGCCTGGATCGCATCAAGTACATTTTATCAGAGCTTGAAGAAACCGGATCAGAACCTGAGGGTGATGACAGCGAGCTTATTGCAAAACTGGCCGCAATTTACGACAGTACAAAGAACAACGACTCTCAGATCGAAGGCATGATATCCATTGATGATCTTGTTGCAATCGGCGCCGACCTATCGGAAATTGACAAAGCGCTTGAACATAACGCAGCACTTGAGGCCGCGCAGGCAGAGGGCAGTGCTGAGAACAACGCAGACACAGAAGAGCTAGACACATCAGACAAAAATGGCGACGAGGAATTACTTCCGGAAAACGTCACAGAGCTCAAACAAGCCGCGCCGCCGGTCAAAACGCCAGTCAAAGCACCAGTCTCCGAGCAGGATGCCGGCCCGAAAAAGAAATCTCTTGGCACACAATCATTACGCGTGAATGTTGATGTCCTTGAAAACCTCATGACAATGGTCAGCGAACTCGTTCTGACGCGCAACCAGTTGCTACAGATTTTAAGACAACAGCACGAAACAGATTTTTCTGTTCCACTGCAACGCCTTAACCACGTTGTATCCGATTTGCAAGAAGGCGTAATGAAAACCCGCATGCAGCCAATCGGAAACGCATGGGCAAAGCTGCCGCGTATTATTCGCGACCTCAGCATGGAACTGAACAAGAAAATTGACCTTAAAATGATCGGTGAGGACACCGAACTTGACCGCCAGATTTTGGAACTGATCAAAGATCCGCTCACCCATATGGTGCGCAACTCCGGCGATCACGGGATTGAAACACCTGAAGAGCGCCTTGCGGCTGGCAAAAAGGAAACAGGCACAATCAAGCTCGAAGCTTTCCATGAAGGCGGCCACATCATTATCCAGATTACCGATGACGGTAAAGGTCTTGCCGTTGACAAGATCCGCGACAAAGTCTTATCCAGTGGCCTTGCCACAGAAGAAGAACTTTCGGATATGAGCGACCAGCAAATCCAGAAATTTATATTCAATGCCGGCCTATCCACTGCCGAGAAAGTTACATCTGTATCTGGCCGCGGCGTCGGGATGGATGTTGTTAAAACCAATATCGAGAAAATCGGCGGTTCTATTGATTTAATCTCAACCGAAGGTAAAGGCTCTACCTTTACGATCAAAATTCCACTAACTCTGGCGATTGTATCTGCCATGATTGTTGAATCAAGCGGCGAGAAATTTGCTATACCGCAACTTGCTGTACGCGAACTTGTCATGACATCTATTGACGGGGAAAATCGCATTGAAACAATCAAAGGCACACCGGTATTCCGCTTGCGTGACAAGCTACTCCCATTGGTAAGCCTTGAAGAAGTGCTTAAAATTGGCGACAGCATGCCGCCAATTGCGCCAAAAGCCGTGCCGCAAATTAACGATAATGATGCGCCGGATGAAACCGAGAAAAGCGCAAAAGAGAAAGAAAAAGAAGCCGCAAAAACCGAGAACCCGAACGCAAAATATCTCAGCAAATATATCGTTGTGACACAAGTTGGCGCATATGATTTCGGCATTATCGTCGACCGCGTTTTCGACACAGAAGAAATTGTCGTAAAGCCTGTAGCCCGTATATTAAAAGATATCGAGATGTTCTCGGGCAATACAATATTGGGGGATGGCAAGGTTATCATGATTCTTGACCCTAACGGCATAGCCAAATCAACAGGCAATATGGACACCGCCACATCCTCCGAACAGGATACAGACGAAATATACAGCGATGTCGCTTCCAACAAAGCTGCGCTGCTATTATTCCGTGCAGGCAACAAATCGCCGAAAGCTGTTCCGCTTGAGGTTGTTTCGCGCCTTGAAGAAATCAAGTTACAAGATATTGAAAGCGCCAATAACCGAATGGTTGTACAATATCGCGGCAAGTTAATGCCGCTGGTTCCCTTCTCTGCTTCACAAGCCATACCGGAAGAAGGATCTGTTCCTGTTCTTGTGTTTGCTGATAAAGACCAATCGATGGGTATTATTGTTGACGAGATTATCGACATCACAGAACAGCGCATTGATGTACAGGTCGCCGCTCAGGAAGACGGCATTATCGGCAGCGCCATTATCGATGGCAAAGCCACAGATGTTGTTGACGTCGGACATTATTTAAACTCTGTCAACACCGACTGGTTCAAGGACCATGACGACTCGCCATTTAAATCAGGCGGCGAAGCAGACGAAGCCGGTAAACGTATTTTACTTGTCGAGGACAGTCCATTTTTTAGAAACATGCTGACCCCGCTTTTACAAGTGGCCGGTTACGAAGTGACCACAGCCAATAATGCAATTGATGCGCTCAAGCTTTGTGAGCAGGGCCGTATTTTTGATGTAATCGTCAGCGATATCGAAATGCCTGAAATGGACGGCTTTGAATTTGCCCAAAAAATCAAAGCTGATTCAAACTGGCAAAACATTCCGATGCTGGCTCTATCTTCGCATGCAACACCGCAAGATATGGATCGTGGCCGCGAAGTTGGCTTCACCAATTATGTTCCCAAGTTTGATCGTGATAACTTGCTGAACGCTTTGTCAGAAACACTTTCCAAAAATGTTGGGTAACAAGGAAATCGTATAAAACCGCACACGATGAAATACACAAGACCAGGGAAATACACAAGACCGAGCCTATAATGCACCAAAGGAGCATAAAATGAACGCAGCAGATAGCCAGATAGATTACGGATCAGCAAATAATGAACATTCACGTGATTATCTAACAATTTACATTGCGGAACAAATTTTCGGCATACCTGTGCTACAGGTTCAAGATGTCTTGCGCTCACAAAAAGTCACACGCATTCCGCTTGCCCCCAAAGAAGTCGCCGGATCATTGAATTTACGTGGACGTATCGTTACAGCCATTAATGTGCGCAGTAAATTAGGCCTGCCTATCAGCAATGACGACTCACATGACATGAGCGTAGTGGTCGAACATGATGACGAATTATACAGTTTGGTTATAGATAAGGTTGGTGACGTGCTTTCTTTAAAACAGGACGCTTTTGAAAAAACACCTGCGACGCTGAACCCGCTGTGGCGTGATATCTCGCTTGGCATTCACCAAATGCAAAGCGAATTATTGATTATTATGGATGTCCCCAAACTCATAGACTCAGTTCATGTCTAAAAGATAGGCTTTCCTAAAACAGAAAACATATGTTAAAAATAAGAGCTTAGCTTTCGTGGAGTTACACGAACAAACCTCAAAATAAAAAACGGTAAGGTACTTATTATGATTTGTATGGTTGTTGATGACAGTCGCGTGGTTCGTAAGGTCGCCAAACGAATTGTGCAAGACACAGGATTTGAATGTGTGGAAGCTGAAAACGGCAAGGAAGCATATGAACTATGCTCGCAAAACATGCCAGATGCGATCCTGCTGGACTGGAACATGCCAGTGATGAGCGGTATCGAGTTTCTTGAAAAACTAAGACAAATCGAAGGCGTTAAACAACCAAAAGTAATCTTCTGTACAACAGAAAACGATGTAGAACACATCCAGCGTGCGATCAATGCGGGCGCTGACGAGTACATCATGAAGCCGTTTGATGGCGACATCATTGCTTCAAAATTCCAACAGGTCGGCCTTTTGCAAGCACAGGACAAAGCATAAGAGAAACTCCCCCCCTGTTGAGGAGTAGCAAAAGCGATAGCAAAGACAAAGAAACGTCAGAAAAATGAGTAAAAAAATCAAGGTAATGTTGGTCGATGATTCGGCTGTTATTCGTGGTTTGATATCCCGCCACCTTGACACTGAGCCAAGTATAGAGATTGTGGCATCGGTATCAAATGGCCAGATGGCTGTAAACATGGTCGAAAAAGCGGCCCCTGATGTGATTGTTCTTGATATTGAAATGCCTATTATGGATGGCATTACAGCCATACCGCTACTGATTGAAAAGAATCCTGAAGCAAAAATACTGATGTGTTCAACACTTAGTGAAAAAGGCGCGGAGATTACACTTAAAGCGCTTACACTGGGCGCGACGGACTGTATCGTCAAACCAACAACCTCCAGCGGCATAGCCAGCGGTGAAGATTTTAAAGTCGAACTGATCAGGCTAATTAAAACGCTGGGGCCGGTAAATATCTCAACAAGCCCTGCTTCACAAACAACATCATCAAGCACCGCTGATCCCGCCAATGAACAGCCGATTCAAAAGTTCAGTTTGAGATCAGAGCTTTCTGACTACAAAGGTAAACCAGATCTGATTGCCGTTGGCAGCTCTACAGGTGGTCCGCAAGCCTTGTTTTCAGTGTTGCCGCACTTCAAAGGCTTCAACATCCCTATTATAATCACTCAGCACATGCCAAAAACATTTACAACAATTCTGGCCCAGCATATACAGACCAACTGCAATATCACATGCCATGAAGGCGCAGAGGGTATGAAACTTGAAAATGGCGTAGCCTACGTCGCACCAGGCGGGTATCATATGGAACTTAGACGTGAGAAATTGGATACATTTATTACACTATCCGAAGGACCACCGGAAAATTTTTGCAAACCTTCTGTTGACCCCATGATGAGAAGCGCTATAGAAATCTATGGACGCAAAGTTCTGGGGGTTATGTTGACCGGAATGGGCAATGATGGAAAGAACAGCTTTACAGATCTTGCAAAGCTTGGTGGAATGATCGTTGCGCAAGATGAAGAAACAAGCGTTGTCTGGGGTATGCCCGGCGCGGTTGCCAATAACAATATTTGTTCGGCAGTATTGCCATTGAATGAAATAGGACCTTGGGTTAATAAAGCTGTAACAGGCTAACATATAGAATGAATATATTTAGGAATTAAAAAATGAGAATCACAGACTTTGAACTCTACAAAGATATTCTCATCGAGCGATCAGGTTTAACACTATCGCCCGACAAATCTTACTTGCTTGATTCACGTTTAACGCCAGTCGCCAAGAAATGGGGCTATGAAACCATGGACGCATTAAGCGCAGCTTTGCGCGGCGTTCCCGAACCCGGCCTTGTTGACGATGTTGTCGAGGCCATGACGACGAATGAAACATCATTCTTCCGTGACAAACGTCCTTTTGACACATTCCAAGAAACATTACTGCCTTACATGATTGAAACCAGAGCGCGCCGCAAATCATTGCGTATATGGTCTGCCGCATGTTCAAGCGGACAAGAGCCCTACTCACTATCAATGCTTATTAACGATATAGAGCAACAGCTGGCTGGCTGGCGTATCGAGATTACCGGTACAGATATCTCACGCGAGATTTTGCAAAAAGCACAGGCCGGTGAGTATTCACAATTTGAAGTACAGCGCGGCTTGCCTATTCAATTGCTTATGAAGTTTTTCGAGCAGCACGAGTCAGGCTGGAAGATTAAAGACGAAATACGCAAAACAGTTGATTACAAATATTTCAACCTGTTGGACAACATGGCGCCACTCGGGGTGTTTGATATTGTCTATTGTCGTAACGTATTGATTTACTTTGACGAAAAAACAAAAGCCGATGTTCTATCAAGAATAGCGCAACAGCTTGAGCCAGATGGCATTTTATGTCTTGGCGGTGCGGAGACCGTTTTGGGTATTACAGATATATTCAAACCAATTCCAGGTCTACGTGGTGTTTATTGCAAATCATCACATACACACGCACTTGAGAACAAAGTCAGTGCCGATGTTGCGCAAGCATAAGACAAGAAGCCATCCCCAAAGCAGCAAACTCTAGCGTCATGAACCACTATGTAGCTTGCATGCGTAGATAAACCACGCATGGTCGTCACGTATTGATGATGAATAAATACCCCCATTTAACGAAGATTCATTGAAAAATGCTCTATACAGCGTGACCACATCAATATATAAAAACAACCACACACTCCAAAATACTAAAACCAAAGGATCTGTACATGTCTACACAGGCTGAGCGCGCTATTATTGACCACACTAATGCCAAACAACTCTTCGGTATAAAAAGGGCTCTCATATCGGTTTCGGACAAGACCAATCTTGAAAAACTGGCCAAGAAGCTCAAATCCCTGAATGTAGAAATCATCTCGACTGGCGGTACAGCCAGCCTTCTTAAAGAACATAGTATCGAAGTTACAGACATCGCCGATGTGACAGGCTTTCCCGAAATCATGGATGGGCGCGTTAAAACGCTGCACCCCAAAGTTCATGGCGGTATCCTTGCCAAAAGAAGCAATGAAGCCCACACACAGGCAATGAACGAACACAACATCGCGCCAATCGATCTTGTCATTGCCAATCTATACCCATTTGAAGAAACAGTTAGAAACGAAGCCGATACAGACACATGTATTGAAAACATAGATATTGGCGGCCCAACCCTTATTCGGGCTGCAGCCAAAAACCACCATGGCGTTGTTGTTATCACCGACCCAAAAGATTACGACAGCTTAATTGAAACTCTGGACAAGCATAATGGCCAGACAACCTACGCTTTCCGTCAGAAAATGGCAGCTAAGGCCTTTGCACTGACTGCGCGCTATGATGCAGCGATCACAGCATGGTTTGCAACAATCGAGCAAAAGAAGAATATGGCGAGCGAGAACGGAGAAGATGCGGTACAAGAGCTGCCGAACAAGATCAATTTCGCAGGCACATTGAAACAAACACTGCGCTATGGTGAAAACCCGCACCAGCAAGCTGCGCTTTATCTGGACCACACAGACAGACCCGGCGTGACACTTGCCTCGCAAATTCAAGGCAAAGAACTGTCCTACAACAACATTAACGACACTGATGCTGCATTTGAACTCGTGAGCGAATTCGAAGACCCGGCGGTTGCTATTATCAAACACGCAAATCCTTGTGGCGTTGCCACAGGTGAAAACATTTTTGATGCTTATCATAAAGCGCTGCGCTGTGATCCGGTTAGTGCATTTGGCGGCATTATCGCGACAAACCGTATTTTGGATGTACAAACAGCAGAAGAGATTATCAAAACATTTTGTGAAGTAATTATCGCGCCATCTATAGAAAATGACGCACTGAGCATTCTGGAAAAGAAAAATAAAATCCGTGTTCTTACAACAGGTAGCATGCCCGATAACAAACAAAGCTTCTACACAATGAAAAAAGTAGCTGGCGGTTTTCTAGTTCAGGATTCAGACTTTGCTGTTGTCACAAAGGATGATCTGGAGATCGTCACAGACCGTGAACCAACAGAGCAAGAGCTTGAAGATATGCTTTTTGCCTTTAAAGTTGTAAAACACGTGAAATCAAACGCTATTGTTTACGCAAAAGACCTGACAACAGTTGGTATTGGTGCCGGACAAATGAGCCGCATTGATTCATCGCGTATCGCAGCAGAAAAAGCCGCTATTGCCACAGAAAAAGCCGGAGAAGAGGTTCTGTTAACCAAAGGCTCGGTTGTTGCATCTGATGCGTTCTTCCCTTTTGCCGATGGCCTGATCGCCGCTGCAGAGGCTGGCGTTACTGCCGTTATTCAGCCTGGCGGGTCTATTCGTGATGACGAAGTGATCGCTGCGGCTAATGATCGTGGTCTTGCTATGGCATTTACAAAAATCCGTCATTTCAGACATTAATCACTGGCCTGGTATAGAAAACAGTCTGGTATAGAAAACGCCGACGGATATTAACCTCCGCTTTCAAGCCTAAATAAAACGCCCTTCACCTTTAGCGATTTGTCACTGAGGAAAAAATGGCACGTAAAAACATGTAAAGAGCATGTTTTATACTATATATATGCCCAATATATATGTCCGATATCTGCCAAACTATATGTCCTGATATGCAAAATATATGTCAAAAACCACTATTTTCACCGGATTTTTGCATAGTTTTCCTTGACTTGATTCCTTGCTTTGGGTAAAAATCACAGTTTTTTTTGTGTCTTACACACAATTTAAACATCGGCTAACCTATTGATTTCAAACAATTTTTAAGATGTAGTTTGTTTTACCCCCCCGATCTTTGGTAAAATTTAACCAAATTGATATATGGTGATCGTAAGCCAAAAAACAAAAACAAAAACAAAGAAAAGAGAGTGTACGAAAAATGGGCTGGTTTAGTAACGCAACAAGTTGGGTAAGTGACCGAGTAGAAGCAGCATCAACGAATATTAACCGCGCTGTTGAGAGCGTATCCAGCGCAGTTAGCAGCACCGTACACGCCGTAACACATCCTGCAGAAACAATTCAAGCCGTTGGTAATGCCATAGATAGCGCAATTGATAGCGCTGTCGAGGCTGGCAGCAATGCCATAGATGCCGTGGGCGGCGCATTAGAATCCGCAGGCGAAGGAATTCAATATGCATGGGAACATAAAGGTGAAATCGCCCAATCAATTGGTGATGGCTTAGCCACAGCAGGTAATGCTGTTGGTGAGTTCACTTATAGAATGGCTACTGATCCTGGCAGAACATTGGCTCTGGCTGGACAAGGGCTGACAAATGCAGTAATCGCAACAGGCGGTAGCATTGTTGATCTGGCTGGTATGGCTGGTGGCGCGATCATTAAAACAGCATGGGATTACAATCCGGCAACATTATTAGTAAACGGCGCGGCCAATTTCGTAGGGCTGGATTCACCAATCGGTTCTATCGGGTTTGAATATGGCGACTTATTAGATATTAATGTTACAGACTGGGCGATTGAGCATACACAATTCATCGAACCAAAAGATGATTACGAACGTGCAATGCTTTACGGCACACAAGCCATTGGCGAAATCGGTTCGTTCATTGCCCTGACTGCCGTTACAGGCGGTGCCTATGCAGGCCTAAGAGGCGCAGCAGGTGCAGCAAGAACAGCCCGTATTGCTACAGCAGCAATGGAATGGGGCCGTGCGGTTATGCCACTGACAAGAGGCGCAATTTTAGTAGAGGGCGCGCTTGGTACAGTCATGTTCACTGGCAATATGACACAAAGCAAAGTAGAGGAACGCGTAACACAGGCGCTTATAGATGATCTTGGTCTGGACGCTGAAACAGTTGCCTCTATGACACGTTCTGAGAAAATG
>JAUILO010000036.1 GCA_030432775.1 Alphaproteobacteria bacterium | reverse complement strand
ATGCATAGTGATGAGTGTTATTTTCTCCTCGCTCTTTAAATATGAGGGTATTTTCTCTGTACAAATTAACGCAGAGGGGCCGATTACTATGCTGGCCTGTGATGTGACGTCAAAAGGGGATGTGCGTGCGCTGGCTACATATGATGAACAGGCTTTAGCGCAGATTGATGCCGATGATATGTATAAAGATGGCGGCACGATTATGTTTACGGTTGATAATGCAGAAACGGCGCGGCGTTATCAGGGCATCGTTGCAATACATAATGGATCGATAGAGCAAAGCTTTTCGCATTATTTTAACCAGTCAGAACAAATTCCGACCGAAATGATGTATGTGGACAAAGGCGATAAACTAGCAGCACTTGTGGTACAGAAACTGCCTGAGGATGGCGGTGAGGAAATTCGCGGCGTGAATAAGGCACTGTCTGAAGATGATCAGGCAGAAAAGGAAAACTGGAACCGTGCTGTAATGTTGATGAAGACCTGTACACAAGAAGAGCTTTTATCGCCTGATATTACGAATGAAGAACTTGTGTTCCGTTTGTTCCATGAAGAAGATGTTGTTCTTTATTCCCCGATGAACCTACAGGCAAAATGTCGCTGTAGTGCCGAAAAGGCCGATAGGGTTTTAATGACGTTGCCGCGCGAGGATATCAAGGAAATCTCCATTAACGGACAAATCACGTTTGATTGCGAGTTTTGTAATAGCAAATATGTTTTTGACGAAGAAGAAATTACCCGTAGAATAGAAGAGATGTCGAATAACGCCTAATGGAAGGATACTTACCATTATGAGATCGTATCTTGCCCTCTTGATTCTATCTTTGTCTTCTCTTTCACTCACATCTTGTACGACAGCAAAAGCGACAGATGCCATGATTGTGCCTGATTTAACGTATCAGCATGTCAAACCTGTGTATGTGGATGTGGTGCAGGTTCGTATTTGCAGTGATTATGAGCCGGTGACAAATCTTGATGCTGCAAGTCAGGAATTTCCTATAGAGCTTGGCGAAGCTGTTGAGAGATTTGCAACGCAGCGCATTCAGGCGGGCGGTGAACATGGCGGACAGTTTATATTCGATATTCAAAGCTTGAGTGTCACACAAATGAATACTCCATCGGATAGCTCGTTTTACAAATGGGCTGGTGTTGCGGGCAAAGATCATTACGAAGCTGTGATGCAGGTTCAGATTTACGCCATAGATCAAGGCGGTACGCATTCACCACATTCTGTTCTGACCTTCAAACGTGAGCTTTCTATTCCTGATCATTATTCGATTGCTCGCCGTGAAATGGAGCAATTTAAATTCACGGAGCGTTTCGTGCAGGATATAGATGATGCGGTGAGTTCGGTTCTGGAAGAAAAATTTCAGGATCTGATGTTAGCTCATAACATGCCATAACATAGTTGTGTCCGGTTTATTTGCGCCAGAAATAAGGTGAGAGCATTACAATAATCGTAAAGATCTCCAGCCGTCCTAAAATCATTCCGGTGCATAAGATCCATTTTGCGCTATCGGGCAAAGATTGAAAATTACCGCTTGGGCCGATGATATCACCTAGGCCGGGGCCAACATTGGATATTGATGTTGCCGCGCCGGAGATAGCTGTAATAAAATCAAGCCCGACAAAAGACAGCGCCATAGATAAAATGGCAAAGCTTATAATGTACAGGAAGAAAAAACTCATGACCGCAGAAGGGACGTCTTTGGGCAAAGGCTTGCCGGCGAATTGTGGGATGAATACACCATTGGGGTATAGCAGCTTCTTGACTTGCACGCGCACGGTTGCGGCCAAAACCTGAAAGCGGAATATCTTGATGCCACAGCTCGTTGAACCGGCACATGCCCCCATAAAGGTCAGGAACATGATTAAACAGACAACGGTAGAACCCCATTGTCCGTAATCTGCACTGGCATATCCGGTGCCCGTTATAACGGAAATGACGTTAAAGAAACTATGGAGTAAGCTGGCGCCAAGGGGCGCGTCGTGCTGAAATGTCAGGACAATGGTACAGATCAGTGCAGCGATAGTGAAAGTAATCAGGAACCATTTAACCTGTTGATCACGAAGCAGGGGACGCAAATTACCTTTGAATGCCTTAAGGAGTAAAACAAAAGGTACGCCGCCAACCACCATGAAGATACAGCCGACAATAAGCGGAGCGGCACTTTCGTAATGAAAGAATGATGTGTCATAAGTGGCATAACCACCTGTTGCGATAGTTGTCATGGCGTGCGCTGCACTATCGAAGTAATTCATTCCGGCCAAATGGTAACAAACCATACAGATGAATGTTAAGAAGATATAGATCAAACCGATTGCACTGGCAAAGGTTCTCGCGCGGGGCGTTCCTTTTTCACTTTCGGAAAGCTCGGTTTGGAAAAGCTGCATACCACCAATTTTCAGGAAAGGCAGAACGGATAGCGCCATAATGATGATTCCGATGCCGCCAAGCCATTGTAAAACAGCGCGCCATATCAATATGCCCTTCGGTAGTGTTTCAAGGCCGGTGAGGGCTGTTGCGCCTGTGGTTGTAATGCCGGAGACAGATTCAAAGACTGCGTCTGTGAGTGATATATCAAGCGCTGAGAGCCAGAAAGGCAGTGCCGAGAATAAGGACAGGCCAATCCAGCATATACTGATCATCATAAAGCCTTGCTTGGTGGTCAACTGCATATCATCACTGGAGGTCGTCAGAACCATCAGGCCGCCAAAGAAACCGGTTATAAATGAACATAGAAGAAAGACTTTCCAGTCATTATTCATGTAATAGATGTCGACAAGCATAGGTATGAGCATGCTTATCGATAAAGCACAGAGCAGGATACCAAAAATATAAAAGACTGGACGGAGGTTCAATGATTTCCCCTCATTGTTTTTGCTCTCGTTATGTGTGTGCTAGTGTATAACGGCAATCTGGTAGGGACTATCAAGGGAGAATGCAGGGATTTCGACCTGTAGGTCAGTGCCGTCTACGTTCTTCATAAAGTAACTTCCGACCATGATGCCGCTTGCTGTTGTTAACGGCGTACCACTTGTATATTCAAAGACATCACCAGGGTTTAATATTGGCTGTTCACCAACAACGCCGTCGCCTTCAACTATTTGTGTACTTCCCCGATCATCCATAATTTTCCAGTATCTGGAATGAAGGGTTAGTGTTTCATCGCCCTGATTTTCAATGCGAACATGATAAGCCCAAACGAAATGGTTATCCTCAGGGCTGGATTGCTCTTCAAGATACGAAGGTTTTACGCGAACGCTAACATTCTTCGTTATTTTTTCGTACATAACAACAATCCAGTCTACGCTATAGCAGCAGATGAAATATTAGTTGAAAGTCACTTCCACACGTCTGTTTGCTGGCTCACGAATGTTATCAATTGTTTTAACAAGCAGATCTAGTTCACCGCGTGCATCAACCTTGATAAGTCCAGCATCAACACCTCTAGCGATCAAACCGTCACGAACAGCGTTTGCACGTTTTAGAGCTAGTTTTTCGTTGTAGGCGTTTGGACCGGAACTATCTGTGTGGCCAAGGACGCGAACAAGGTTCAGGTTACGGCTTGTCACTTCGTTTGCTATCGCGTCAAGAACGCTTTGACCAGCAGCTTCAACAGTTGACTCGTCAAAGTCGAAGAATACGAGGTACATCGCATCTTTAGGTTGTAGTTGTTCGGCAGGCGCCTCTTCTTCCATAGCAATCGGTGGCATTGCCTCGACAACAGGCTCAGGAGCAGGGCCGATCAGAGCTTCCAATGCGTCGATCGCAGCTAGGAATTCGGATTTACAAGATGCGATATCGTCATCTTGCCAGTTTTCTTCTTGTTGCTCGACCCAGCAATCAAACTTGGCTTGGGCGTGAGCAGCTTCTCTTGGGGCAACAGATCTTGCGCCTAGGTCCAGCACTTTTACAAGGCGGCCTCTGGCTGTTGCAAGTTCTTGCTGGTGTTCAACATTCAGGTTCCAATCAACGATTGGCTCAGGCATGACAACTTTACCAGATGCGGTTGCAAGACCCTTACGTGCGAAATGGATCGCATCAGGGTAATCATATTCTGTGTTGAGTTCGTAATTTGCGAATTCACGGTATTCATCAGTTAAATGCTGTGTGAAAGGACTGCCTACGGCTTGAATTTCGTTTAATGCTTCTACCTCGGTGTGCTTTTTGAAAGTACACGCAGTCAGGCTAAGCATAACTCCAACCATGCAAACGTTGCTTAAAAATTTCATAAATAGGCTCCTCGTGAATTCCGTGTGAATTAATCCGGTGTTATTCTATACAATTCAGTATTCAATATAAATGTTTTTCTTTGATAAACCAGCAAGATAGAATGTCAAGCGCTCTTTGGCAGGTTTGCTGAGATATACAAACCAAAAAGAATTTGAATTTTTTCTAGGATAGCACATATTAAATGACATATCCTGCGTAAAATGAGGTTTATTTGCTATTTTTACACGTTATAAGCGCAGTGTTTATTGGGTTATATTGAGTTGGCGTTTAACGCGAACAAAGCATTTATGATATTTAGAGGGTTATTATGAGCGGCAAGGTTAGATCACACGGCAAAGTATATGAGAGCATCATTGATACAATCGGAAGTACTCCGCTTGTAAAACTACCGGGGTTAACCGAACGCGAAGGGCTTAAGGCCACAATTCTAGCCAAGCTGGAGTTTTTTAATCCGTTATCATCGGTGAAAGACCGTATTGCCTATTCAATGATTACAGAGGCCGAAAAGGCGGGCAAGATTTCACCGGATCAAACGGTGATTGTCGAGCCGACATCGGGCAATACAGGCATTGGCCTGGCATTCGTCGCTGCATCGAAGGGATACCGCATTATTCTGACTATGCCTGAAAGTATGTCGATTGAACGTCGCAAGATGCTGGCGTTGATGGGAGCAGAGCTTGTCCTGACACCAAAAGAAAAAGGAATGGGCGGCGCTATTGAAAAAGCCAAGGAAATCGCTGCAGACACAGAGAATAGCTTCATACCGGGACAATTTACCAATCCGGATAACCCGAAGATCCACCGCGAAACAACGGCTTTGGAAATATTGCAGGATACAGGCGGTGATTTTGATATTTTTATTTCCGGCGTTGGTACGGGCGGCACGCTTACAGGCTGTGCGCAGGTGTTTAAAGAGCAAAAGCCGGATGTGCAGATTATTGCTGTCGAACCGATAGATAGTCCGGTTTTATCAGGCGGAACATCAGGGCCACACAAAATTCAGGGGATTGGTGCGGGGTTTGTGCCTGATATTCTTGATACCGATTTGATAGATTCCATTTTAAAGGTTAGCAATGAAGAAGCATTTGCTATGGCCAGATCTATTGCGAAGCTTGAAGGGCTTACAGTCGGTATTTCTTCGGGCGCGGCACTAAGTGCAGCTGTTGAGGTGGCGAAGCGACCAGAGAATGAAGGTAAAACCATTGTTGTTGTTATTCCTTCATTTGCCGAGCGTTATTTATCTACAGCCTTATTCGAAGAGGAATAGCCTGAACGAGTGTAGGCGTAACGCGCTAGCATGGTTTTTATGCGCTGCAATATAAGCTTGCAATGTCAGGCCGCATGGTTTTAATTCTATTTTCTTATTTTAAAAGTCCGGCTTCCTGCCAGAACGTATGAAGCAGGATATCCGCAAAAGAACTTACACAAAAGAACTAACGCATAAAAACACAAGAAACAGTACATACGAAACAGAACAAATTAGAGGTAATAATTCTGTGCTAACTTTTATCAAATCCATACGGGATAGAGACCCGGCAAGGCCCACTTTTTTTGAAGTTGTGCTGGCATATCCGGGGTTTCATGCAGTTGGACTGCATAAAGTCTCGCATTTGCTTTGGAATTTGCGTCTTAAGGCGCTTGCACGTTTTTGGGCGAATTTAACGCGCTTGCTGACCGGTATAGAAATCCACCCAGGTGTAAAACTGGGCAAGAGATTGTTTATAGATCACGGTATGGGTGTTGTAATTGGCGAAACAACCGAAATTGGCGATGATGTAACATTATATCAAGGGGTCACCTTGGGTGGCCGTGGTAATGACAAGCCAGAAAAAAGACATCCGACCTTGGAAGATGGCGTTATGGTTGGTGCGGGCGCACAGGTTTTGGGGCCAATAGTCATTGGCGAGAAAGCAACGATTGGCGCGAATGCTGTTGTGACGCGTAATGTCTTGCCACATTGTACGGCTGTTGGTAATCCGGCACGTATCATTGAATGTGGCAATGAGAAAGCAGTTGCTTATGGCTTGCCGCAATCTGAAAATCTTGATCCGCTCGGCGAGGCCGTTGAAAAGCTGGAAAAAGAGCTGGAGAGAATCAAAAAAGATATCAATAAGCGCGCAGGGCAAGGTAAGATCGCAAAGACACCGTCAAAGCGTAGTGCGGCAAGCAAGACAAATTCTGCATAGATGTAAGTGTTTGTAGGTAATGGTTACGCTTTAATTAGCGTTAGCTTATGTAGGTGGTTAGTTTTCATATTTTTTATAAATTACTTGACATTTTGTTGCGAAGCAGCGAGTTTCACCTTCTCACGTTTACTTCCTTCGTTTCAGAAGGGCAAGGGCGACTTTTCTCCGGCCGATGGCAGGCTGTATGGGGGAAGTCTCAATAAAAATTGGGATAATAAAATTCCGAACGAATCAGGAGTAATTATTTATGGATAAGATTCTTACAGGTATGAAAGTGGCTGTTGTAGTCGCTAATGGTTTTTGTCAGGAAGACCTCGTAGAAACACAGCGTTGTTTGGCGCAATGTGGAGCGAATGTCAGAATTATCAGTTCCGAAAACGGTCTGGTTAATGGTTGGCAAGACGATAGCTGGGGGCATCACTTCGCAGTTGATATGCAGCTTAACGTTGCTTTGTCTGCTGATTATGATGCTGTGGTTGTTCCATCTGGTACACGCAGCGGTGATAAACTTCGTCTGACAGCACACACCAAACGCTTTATTGGCGGTTTCATAGCAACAAACAAGCCAACTTTTGTGTTTGGCGATGCCATGAAGTTGATGGTATTTATTGATCAGGTTCGCGGTCGTAAAGTTAATTGTTCAGACGAGATCAAAGATCTTGTTGCTCAGGCTGGCGGTGAGTGCTGTGATAAGACACCATGTGCAGATGAAAACTTGATGACATGTGATGTGAATGCAGATAATCGCGCAAAATGCATTGAATCTATGAGCGAGTTTTTTGCAGGTTACTGTAAAGACATGAACGAAGTTCAGGCCGCTTAATAGATCTTTTGAATAGGACTGTTTTTAATGAAGGCAGAAACGCAGGCAATTGTTAATAGCGTCGAAGAGGCTTTGGCTTTGCTGAGGAGGCATCTTTGACTGGGATAACGCTCTTCAGCGTCTTGAAGAACTCAATGCCTTAAGTGAAGATCCCGATCTTTGGTCTGATTCCGATAAAGCGCAGGCTTTGATGAAAGAGCGGAATACTCTTGATCAAAAGATTAAGTCTATCAAAGATATAGAAGATAGTTTGAATGAAAGCGTTGAATTCATCGCCCTTGCTGAAGAGGAGGGTGATGACGTAATTTTAAACGATTCAGAAGCAAATATTAAAGCTCTGCAAATTCACACAGAAAAAATGCAACTCGAGACAATGTTGTCGGGTGAGGTGGATGGCAATGACGCCTTTGTCGATGTGAATTCAGGCTCTGGTGGTACAGAAGCTCAGGACTGGGCAGAAATGCTCTTGCGTATGTATTTAAGATGGGCGGATTCCAGAGGTTTTAAAACCACCTTGATTGAGGTAAGCGCGGGCGATGAGGCCGGTATTAAGTCTGCTAGTTTGAAGATAGAAGGTGAGAACGCCTATGGCTGGCTTAAGACTGAAACAGGTGTTCATCGATTGGTTCGCATATCGCCTTATGATTCAAATGCACGCCGGCATACCAGTTTTGCTTCGGTGACTGTCTCTCCGGTTATTGATGATAATATTGAGATTGAGATCGAAGAGAAGGATTTAAAAATCGACACGTATCGTTCTAGTGGGGCGGGTGGTCAGCACGTAAACACCACAGATAGCGCGGTTCGCATAACACACCAGCCAACCGGAATTGTGGCAGCATGCCAGAGTGAAAGATCACAACATCAAAACAGAGCAAACGCATTACTGATGTTACGCGCCAAATTATACGAGCGCGAAATGCAGATGCGTGAAGAGGCGCAAGCCGATGCCTATGGCGAGAAAACAGATATAGGTTGGGGACATCAAATCCGCTCTTATGTTCTGCATCCATATCAGATGGTAAAGGATTTGCGCACAAGTCATGAAACATCCGATTCTGCTGCGGTTTTAAACGGAAAAATCGATGATTTTCTGGAAACGGCACTTGCATTCAAGCAACTTGGCGACAAATAATCTTTAAATACGCAGTTTTCTACAGAAAATTGAGGAGAATTTCCCTATTTTTCAGTAAAGCACTTTGCATTCTAAAAAACGCACGCTATTCTGTCCCCTCGCAAGCCTGTATTTGAGTTTGTACGTCACTTTTGACTTAAAGATCATGGCGGGATTTGCAGTAAATATAATCGTAAAGCATCGGGGCGCTGAAATGCAAAAAAGAAAGTTTCTGTTGAGTACTGTATTGGGCGGTACAATGTTGTTCTTCTTAACAACCACTGATGCGTATACCAAGACGACAGAACTATTAAAGCCGCAAGGTAGCTGGTCTGTATCCAAACTTGCTAGCTCTGGCTCGACAGGTCAATCATATTGTGCGATGGCACGCCGCCATGATCAGAACGCAATTTTGACATTTGCACAAAACACAGGCGATAAAAGCTCGCTCGCTGTTGATTTTCAGAAAAACATTCTAAACCGTGATAATCGTTATGATGTCACGCTGAAGGCAGGATCTTTCGAAGAACGCACACAGGCGGTTAAACCTGTATCTCAGTCTGCATTCGTTATGAAACTGGGCCATGACCCTGTGTTTTACGATGCATTGAAGACAGTAGGTGTTTTAACGGTGAGTGTTAATGGTGATGATTACACATTCGATATGAATGGTTACGCCAAAGC
The DNA here is from genome assembly GCA_030432775.1 of Alphaproteobacteria bacterium. Taxonomy (GTDB): domain Bacteria; phylum Pseudomonadota; class Alphaproteobacteria; order Micavibrionales; family Micavibrionaceae; genus JASMHE01. Next base: position 9,076 of record JAUILO010000036.1, on the reverse strand, counting down.
ACAGGAAGAGCTGAATGTTTGTGTGGCCAGCCTTTCTGATGGCAAACCGCAAAATATGGAGGCTAAGTCTTCGCAGACAGCAACAAGAGCGGCAACGGCATCTGCGGCGCCGCAGGCTGTGACAAGTTCATATGTTGATCCGGGTGTTGTTGATTCATTACGCCGCGAAAATAATAAATTACGCGCTGCGCTTGAAACAGAGCGCCGTGAGTTCGAAGACCGTTTCATGCGTGAAGGTGGTGGAAGCCGCACAGCAGAGCTTGTTGAAAAAGTAGAGATACTTGAAAAACAAAATGCTGATCTGCAAAAACGAATTTCTTCACAAGCCTCACAATTCACTTCGGCGCAGACTGTTCCTGAAAAAGCGAGCCTATCGCCAGAGCAGCTTGCCGAACTTGCAAGTCTGAAAAAAGAAAACCAATCATATAAAGCCCAGATTGCTGATCTTGAAACACGCGTGGTTGGTCTTGCTAAAACTGCGGCAACAGCCAAGCAAGCGGCAGCTAATGCTGTGGCGGCACCAGTTGATATTACAGCCAGCAAAAAGTTTGAAGATGAAAAATCAATGCTGGAGTCTCGGTTGTCTGAACTTGAACTCGCCGTTTCAACCAGAGACGAGGAACTGCTTAAATTACGTCAGGCCATGGCTGCGCAAAAGGCGCAAAGCGAACAGGTTGCAACGGCAGATAAAGCTCAGCAAGCGCGCATTGCCGAACTTCAAAGCGCACTGGCGGCGACACAGTCACAGCAGCAAGCTCGTATTACAGAGCTTGAAACAGCTTTGGCCGCGTCCGGTAAACAGGAAAGCAGCCGTATTGCAGAACTGGAAGCGGCACTAGCGGCAAGCCAGACACAGATGCAACAGCAGGCACAGCTTCTTGCCAAGGCACAAATGGATCAAAGCAGCGCTGCGGTTAGGAGCGTTGAAGAGAGCCAGCAAGAGCAATCCGCACTTGCTGCCGAGCTAGCAGCAACCAAAGCAATGGTCGCAGAAAAAGAACAGATGATTTCTTCTCTGAACACGACATTAGAGATGAAAGATCAAGCCTTGCAATTGGCAGAAAGCGAAGCAGAGAGCGCGGCGAATAATGCGGTGGGAACTGTTGTTGCCAGTGAGCAGGGCTCTGCGCATTCTGTATATCAGAAGAAAATCAGTGATCTTGAAGCAAAGCTCGCTAAAAAAGAAGAAGAGCTATGGCAGGCAAAGAGTAAAATTCTTGCTAAAACAGCAAAGAACGAGCCTTTAGCCACAGGCACGGAGAATGCCGCTCCGCAAAGCTCTGCGGAGCTAGAACAAGCGCAACGTGACCTGGCTCTATATAAAGAGAAGGTTGCGTCGCTTCAGAAATCTTTGAGCGAACAGCAGATACAGCTTAGTGCCATGGAAAATTCAGATGATCCAGCAGCACAAAGTGCGCATGTGGCAAGCATGGCAAAAACAATTGAAACAATGCGCGAAGAAGCAAAATCCAAGGATGAGCATATTGCAACTATGGAGGCACAGCTTACTGAACTTCAGGCTAAATTAACAGACAATGATCAATCTGTTGCTGCTGCGCCGGATGCGGAAATGAGTGCCGAGCTTTCAAGCCTGCAGCAAGCTGTACAGGCTAAAGACAGCGAGATCGCAGATCTGAAAACACAGATCACGGATCTGAATGCTAGGATTGTTGCTAGTGCAGATCAGCAAAGCGGCGCGGCGGAAAAAGAGGCGCAGATTATTGCCCTGACCGCACAGGTTAAAGCTGTTTCCAATGATTTGATGCAGGCCCAGAATATGATTCAGACGATGGATAGAGACTTTAATGTCCGTAAGTCAGAGCTTGAGGATACAATTCGTTCACAATCTGCAATTTTGGCGGAAAAAGAACAAGAGAAGTCAGATTTACAGATTTCCATGAAGTCCGAGCAGCAAAAGATTATCGAAGAGCTGAAACTTCAAGTGGCTGATTTGCGCTTACAAAACGAAAGATTGCAAGATGAAGCCGATAGTAGCGGTATTGATACCGAAGTTGCTGAAAATGCACTTGAAAGTATGATTGATTTCCGTTCTATCGAGGCTGATCTTGAAGCTGTATTAAAAGAGCGTAATGCTCTTGCGGCCGAACTTGAGAGCATTCAAGACGCAAAACAATCACAGCGCGTTGATTTGGCTCAGGGTAATTGGGAATTTGAAAAAGCGACTGTTCGTTATAATGAGGCCGAAAGACAGATTAAAAGATTGGGAGACCAACTTGAGAAGTCAAAATCTCAGTGTGTGAAAGAGAAGAAGGTTCTTGAATACCAGCTTTTTGACCCGGAAGTGACGAAGAAAGAACAGACTGTTCGTTTCATAAGTCTTGAAAAAGATCTTGCTGCGGCAAGGGAGGCGCTCAGAAAACAGCGCGAGACATATGAACAGCAAATTGCAGCGCTAGAATCTAAGGTTCGCGGTACATCAGTTGCCCGTGCATCTGCACCGGTGGCTGCTCCGATCAGATCTGCTGCGATTACACCGGCGCCGGTTTCTCGTCCGGGCTCAGTGCCATCACGGGTGGCGCGCGCTCCGATTGGCGCACAGCCAGCTGTTACACACGGGAGTGTTGCTCCGCAGCCAGTAGCTGCATCGGCAAGCACATCATTTGCATCGCCAGTATCGTTTTCACAGCTGTTGCAAAGTAACGGTGTGAGCTTATCCAGCCCTGTTCAGGTTATGCAAGGCAGTGGTCCGCAGATGGCTGAATATGCATGGCGTTCCGGTCAAGTTAATGGGAATTCAGAGCAACAGCTTCTAACCAATGTGTCTCAGTATGGTCAGGCGGTTAAGAGCTATTTAGCGAAGAAAAAGTCAGCATGCCATGGTGACTTTGCTTCGGTTCCTGTTTCAGAGCAGCAAGCGGGCGATTTGAAAGTGTCTTCATATGATGTAGCTTGTGTCGGTAATGGCGCGGATATGTCCAGCTCTGTATTGTTCTATAACCATAACGGTGTGATCACTGCGATTGCCCATGAGGCAGGACTTGAGAATATGGATGAGGCAATGGACATTCGTGACCGTATTGCTTCAGGCGTATTACAGGGCAAAGTTGCTTCCCGTTAATTTGGTGACATTTATAAGATTTAACAATATCTATTGCGGTGAACTTTTGTCTGTGTGATGGAGCTTTGCTGGAGATAGTAGATACATACTGATTTAATGGCTTATTCAACTTACAAAAAAGCACCGTTTCTATTTGAACGGTGCTTTTTTGTATGTACAATAATTTGAAAGTATAAATATTTAAAACAGTTTTAGCTGTCGTTATTGGTCGGGAATGTTGTCCATGCCTGTAATGCTTTTTCGAACATCTCGATGTTCTTACGGTTCAGATCTTCGAATGCAGAAACCGGATTTGTAATGCCGATACCTTCGAAAGATTTGTCCATTTGCTCACGGATTTGTTCTTGATGCTTGGCAAAGTTTTCAAGCGTTTTCTCAAGATAGTTTGGAACCACGGCTTGAATATTATCACCATAAAAACCAATAAGCTGGCGCAGGAATGGAATAGGTAAAAGATTTTCACCTTTTGCTTCCTGATCAACGATGATTTGAGTTAAAACCTGACGCGTAAGATCTTCGCCTGATTTTGCGTCATACACAACAAAGTCATGTCCTTCTTTAACCATTTCACATAGGTCATCGAGAGTAACATAGCTACTGCGGCCTGTATCATAGAGACGACGGTTAGCGTATTTTTTGATAACCGTAGGCTCGCCTTCTTTTTTACGTGTTCTGCCCATTGCATATAATCCTATATCTGTTAGCTGTTTGAATAATGTTATTATGCACAATTTTTGCAGTACGGGAAGAGTTAAGCTGGAAAAAAGATATGTGCTGGCATAGTGTGCATAATAGATAGAGCAGGAAACCCCTAGTATGAGTAACGATAAAGGCAGTAATCAAAAAGATAATGGGCGTGGCATACCTTATATGCTGCAGCATTTTTTATCTGATAAAACAAAGTGCTCGCCGCGTTCGGGTCCCAGCCCGCTTCCTGTTCATCTTGGTCTGGCGATGGCTGCCAAGGGGCTTGATGCTTCGGCTGCGCCTGAGAATAATTTATTGCTGCAGGATATGATTAAGGGAATACAGCTGTATCAAACGCATCCTTATATACGTCAGATGCGTCCGTTTAAAGAGCTCTGGCGCAGGGGTGAGGTGAGTCTTGGATATTGCGCAGCATATAGCGAGGTTGATGATATGCCGCAGAAAAAGCCAGCGGCACATGCCTCGATCATTCTTGTCCCTTCGTTGATCAATAAATCATATATTCTGGATTTATTGCCGCAAAGATCGCTTGCGCGGTGGTTGTCCTCGCAAGGTGTTGATGTTTATTTTCTGGACTGGGGAAATCCGCTTGATGATGGCGATTTAAAAAGCGTTGATGATCTGGTGGCCGAGCGATTGACGCCTGTTATCGAATTTGTGCTGGAACAATCGGATCTGCCGGTCTTTGCGCTTGGTTATTGTATGGGCGGCACGTTACTTCTTGGCGCGGTGCAGGAAAATTCCGAACGGCTGAGCGGTATTATATTGCTGGCGTCACCATGGGATTTCCATGTCGGTGAACAGCCATTAACGCGCAACGTATGTAACGGGTTATCCATTGCGTCGGAGATGATGAATAATAATAACTATCTTCCGGCTGAATGGATTCAATCTGTTTTTGCAGCCGTCAATGCAGACCGCGCGGCGGACAAGTTTTCTGGCTTTCAGGATATGGATCAGGATAGTGAGCGTGCCGAACTTTTTGTTGCGGTTGAGGATTGGCTGAATGATCCGGTGCATTTACCAAAAAGACTGGCTGAACAATGTTTATGTGATTGGTATCGCGATAATAAACCGATGTTGGGGCAGTGGGTTGTGAATGGGGAAGTGGTGCGTGTTTCTAAAGTGAAGACGAAGTCTTTGATTGTTTGTTCGCCAAAAGATCGTCTGGTACCTGATCGATCTTCACGTATTTTACTGGATAAGTTATGTGATGCGCAGATGCTTGTTCCGGATACGGGACATATCGGAATGATCGCGGGGAATAGCTCGCTTGATCAGGTCTGGAAACCAATGCTGGAATGGATGATTAAGGCCGCGCAAAGCGCTTAATTGCCAGTCTGTGAATGTATGGTCGAAAACCTTACATAAAAGGCGCTTTATACGTGTAACCCCCCTTGCATTATTTATCGTAATGATAATAATAGATCGGTATTCAAATTCATCATGAAAAGGTAAGAGCCATGTCCCAGAATGAGTCTCAAAATGATCCAATTGTTATTGTTGCTGCTAAAAGAACACCTATCGGTAATTTAGGTGGTGGATTAAGTAGTGTTTCCGCAGATGAGCTTGGCTCGCTGATTATTCGTGAAGTCTTGAGTGATGCCGGTGTTGCGGCAAGTGATGTTGACGAAGTTGTTATGGGGCAGGTGCTTACGGCCGGTAGTGGCCAAAACCCAGCACGTATCGCTGCTGTTAAGGCGCAGATACCTGCCGATAGAACGGCTTACACAATCAATCAGGTTTGTGGTTCAGGATTGCGCTCTATTGCTAATGCCCTTCAAAGTATTGCCAATGATGATGCGTTAATTGTCGTCGCGGGTGGTCAGGAATCTATGAGTGGTTCACCGCATTACATTCATATGCGTGATGGCGTTAAATTTGGTAATACGCAATTGCAGGACACAATGATCAATGATGGTCTTTGGGATGCGTTTAATGATTACCATATGGGCATCACTGCGGAGAATATCGCAGAGAAATACCAGATCACCAGAGAAAAGCAGGACGAGTTTGCCGCTTCATCACAGCAGAAAGCACAGCAGGCAATTTCCGAAGGCAAGTTCAAGGACGAAATTATCCCTGTGACTGTGAAGCACAGAAAAGGTGAAACAGTTGTGGAATATGACGAGTTTCCTCGTGCCGGTGTCACTGCGGAGGATCTTGGTAAATTACGCCCTGCATTCAAAAAGGACGGTACTGTGACGGCAGGTAATGCCTCAGGCATTAACGATGGCGCAGCAGCTGTGGTTGTTATGCGTGCAAGCGAAGCAAAAAAACGCGGACTTCCCGTTTTTGCGACGATTAAATCATGGGCGACAGCAGGTGTTGATCCGTCTGTTATGGGTACTGGCCCAATTCCAGCGTCACGTAAGGCTCTTGAAAAGGCGGGCTGGTCAATTTCCGATCTTGATCTGATCGAATCCAACGAAGCATTCGCGGCGCAGGCGCTTTCTGTATTGCAAGAGCTTGGCCTTGATGCGGATAAGGTCAATGTAAATGGCGGCGCTATTGCATTGGGACATCCGATTGGTGCATCAGGAACACGCATTTTGGTGACATTACTTCATGAAATGGCACGCCGTGGTGTTCATAAGGGACTTGCGACATTATGTATTGGCGGCGGCATGGGGATTGCCATGTGTGTCGAGCGCGATAGCGCTATGGATTTAAGGCAAGTTGGGTAACAACTATATTCGCGTAATTACTATTAATATTGTGACTATATTTAAAGTATATGAAGAGGGTTTTTTAAATGACTAAGGGAGTAGCGGTAGTTACTGGTGGTACGCGTGGTATTGGTCTTGAAATAACAAAAGCATTGTCTGATGAAGGGTATAAGGTTGCCGCGATTTATCATGGGAATGAAGAAGCCGCACAGCAATGTGAATATGATACAGGTGCAAAGGCTTATAAGGGCGATGTCGCTAATTTTGCGCAGTGTGAAGCTATTATCACAGCGATCGAAGAAGATCTTGGACCGATTAATGTGCTTGTAAATAATGCGGGAATTACCCGTGATGGCGCGCTACATAAAATGGCGCCGGAAAACTGGGATGCTGTCATACAGACCAACCTGACTTCTGCGTTTAATATGTGCCGCTTGATTGTCCCGTATATGCGCGAGCGCGGATATGGCCGGATCATTAATATCAGTTCTATTAATGGACAAAAAGGCCAGTTCGGCCAGACGAACTATGCAGCCGCCAAAGCCGGTATGATTGGTCTTACAAAATCTTTGGCGCTTGAAGGTGCGGCGAAAGGCATTACGGTGAATGCGATATGTCCAGGCTATATTGAAACAGATATGACAGCGCATATGAATCAGGACGTTCTGGATATGATTGTAAAACAAATTCCTGTTACCCGGATGGGGCAGCCAGACGAGATTGCCGCGCTTGTTGCATTTTTGTCTTCGGAGAAAGCCGGATTTATTACCGGTTCGACAATTTCGGCCAATGGCGGCCAATATATGGCTTAATGGCCAGTACGTTGAATATTCTAAATACCGTAGATTGCCAGCTTGTATCTTATGTGAGGCGATCTATATAGATTAAACATTAACACCACATATAGAGAATGAGAGTATCGTGAAGCGCTTTTTAAAAATCAGTGTCATTTTAATTGTTTTATTGGTAGGCGCGTTGGTTGTAGGACCAAGCTTTATTGATTGGAATAAATACAAACCGCAAATCATCTCTCAGCTTTCAAATATTTCCGGTCATGATTATAAGATCGATGGATCGCTAGAATTATCCATTCTTCCGGCGCCACATCTGGTTGTCGAGAAATTCTCTGTAGCCAGCCCGTCTACGGCGCAAACGATAGCTTCACTTGATAAGGTATCTGTTTATGTTGCTCTTATGCCGCTTCTGAGCGGTAAGGTAGAAGTAAGCCGCGTCAGCCTGATTAAGCCTGTAATTAATGTCCATGTTGATGCACAGGGAGGTCAGTCATGGATGACCAAAGAGCTTGAAGATAAATTTGCTAAAGGGGAGGAGAAGAAAGACGAGACCGCTTCTTCTTCGAATGCCTTGAACTCAATTGCACTTGAGGAAATCGTTATCGAAGGCGGCACGATCCGTTACAGTGATGATACAAAAAAGCAATCTTACGAAATATCCGGCATTAATGTATCGCTGAAAGGTGACACTGTTTACGGGCCATATACTGTGTCAGGTGATTTTCAGTATCAGGGTAACAAGGTCGATTTTTCAACCAAGTCCGGACGGCTTGATAAAATGGCTGAATCTATTCCGGTTCAATTTGATTTAGGTATAGAAGCACTTCAAACGTCAATGTCTTATAAAGGTGTGCTTGAAAAGGCTGCCGATAGCACCTCCGTTGATTTGCAGGGCGAGGCGCATATAGCCGCCAAAGATCTGGGTAAAACCATATCGGCGTTTACGGCGGGTGATGCGGGCATGTCCGGCGTGGCGATTGAAACTAAAGGAATTGTGACCTATGACGGTTCTAAGGTTCAATATAGTAATGCGACACTGAGTGTTATGGAGATGCCGCTCAATGTGAGTATGTTACTCGAAGGCATTGACGGTAAGGGCGCTATGAATTTCACAGGCGGCATTAGTGCGGATAAACCTGTTGATCTTGATAAGTTCATGACACAGTTTGCTTCTGGCGCGGCAAAAGGCAAAGCCGCCAAGACAAAGACTGCCAAGCAAGGCAAAGGACTATTACGGGAAACTTTGACGCTTCCAAAAGATATATCGGCCAAGTTCGATATCAATATCGCCAGTGCGACATATAAGGGCACAACATATAATGGCATTAAGATTCCTTTCACTTTGGATCGCTCTGCCTTTAAATCAGAGCTGAAAGCATCATTGCCAGGTGACACAAATATTGATGTCGAGATGTTCTTGAAATTTGCGTCACGAACTGTGTCGTCAAATAATGGCTCGGTCACGCTTGCTGATCCGAAACTGACGCTAAGAGGCAATGTAAACTCACGTGAACCGATTGTTGTGGTTGATGCGTTTGTGCCTAAATTCTCTAATGATATCGCCCGCAGTGTTTTACGTTCTCCGGTATCTTTGGAACTCAATAACACTGTTGTTACGCCATCAAGCGTGGATATTGGTAGCGCGTCTATTCGTGTTCTGGATAGTGCAATGAACGTATCTGGCCGCTATGATTTGAGTGAAAACGGGGGTAAGAACACTGTTAAGATCGCGGCGCAAGCTTCTGATGTTGATCTTGATAAGTGGCATAATGTTCTTGTGCCTGAAAAAACAGCCGTGGCAACGCCGCAACCTGTTGATGTAAAGA
>JAUILO010000202.1 GCA_030432775.1 Alphaproteobacteria bacterium | reverse complement strand
CCGAACTCAAATTTCGGGATTCCTAACCGAATCGCTTCGGCGTTCATAAAAAAATAAAATATGGCTACAGCAACTCTCTCCTCGCAGGAACTAATGGCTCTCGAAGATAAATACGGCGCGCATAATTATCACCCGCTCGGTGTTGTTATTGACCGCGCCGAAGGCATCTGGGTCTGGGATGTGGAAGGCAATAAATACCTGGATTTCCTCAGTGCCTATAGCGCTGTGAGCGCCGGACACCTGAATAAAGATCTCAAAAAAGTATTGATTGAGCAGCTTGAAGAACTTGATGTTCCCTCACGTGCATTTTATACCGACAAGCTCGGAGCGTTCGCCGAAAATCTTTGCACCCTGACATCTATGGATAAAATGCTCCCGATGAATACCGGCGCAGAGGCCGTTGAAACGGCGATTAAGGCTGCTCGCAAATGGGGCTATACGGTCAAGGGGATCGAAAAGGATAAAGCCAAGATCCTTGTTTCATCAGGAAACTTCCACGGCCGTACAACAACTATTGTCGGTTTTTCATCCGAAGAAGAATATAAGAGCGGCTTTGGCCCATTTGATGGTGGGTTTGAAATTGTCGAATTTGGTAATATTGACGCGCTGGAGAAAGCCATTACGCCTGAGGTTTGTGCCTTTATAACCGAACCCATCCAAGGGGAAGCCGGCATTATCATTCCGCCCGAAGGCTGGCTGAAACAGGTTCAAGCGTTATGCCGGAAAAACAATGTTCTGTTTATCATTGATGAAATTCAATCTGGTATTGGCCGTACAGGTAAAAACTTTGCTTTCCAGCACGAGATTGATAAACCTGATGGTTTGATTTTAGGTAAAGCCCTTGGCGGCGGAATATACCCTGTCTCTGCCTTCCTTGCCAAAGACGAAGTGATGAACGTCTTTAACCCCGGAAGCCATGGTTCAACTTTTGGCGGCAACCCGATTGCCGCCGCTATCGGGCTTGAGGCATTGCGTATTTTGGTTAAGGAAGACCTAGCCGGAAAAAGCGCCGAACTTGGCGCTTATTTGAAACAAGCATTAGAGGATATCGGCTCCGGTCTGGTTAAAGAAGTGCGCGGCGCAGGGTTATGGATTGGCATGGATATTGATCCGGCCAAGGCTAGCGCCAGAGAAGTTTGCGAACGCCTTAAAAAACGTGGTCTGCTTTGCAAGGAAACCCATGAAACCGTTGTTCGATTTGCCCCGCCATTAACCATTACAAAAGAAGATGTGGACTGGGCATTGATACAGGTGACACAGGTACTGGAAGAAATGGAACACGAACAACACAGCTCCCAAGCGGCGGAATAATCCACGCCATCAAACAAATATTATCAAACAACAAAAAAGGCGGTTTATTTGACCGCCCTTTTTATAGATTTTCTAATCATTTATTGATATTCAAGCCCGATATTGTCCCGTATCTAGGTGTCCTAGATACTTTCCAAGCGCTCTGCAACGCCGTCAATACGCTCTGTCAGGTTAATAAGCGCCTGTGTAATCTGGCGTTTTTCTTCGGCTGCCTGCGCAGATTGCGCCGATGCGCCGCCTTGTGGTGCTTCGGATGTATTGGCCTGTGACGTTTCAAGATAATCTCTAAGCTCTTTAATCTCATCAGCCAAAACCAATGATGTCAAAACAAGCAAATGTGTCTCATTACTCGCTGCGCCTGCCGTTGCAATATCACGTGCGCGCTCATCTACATATTGGCCAACTTCAAATACACGGTCTTCTTGTCCTTCGTCACAAGAAATTCCGTATGGTCTGCCGTGAATATTTAATTTTACTTCTGCCATGTTATTCCCCTAATACCCTCTATATTATTCTAGCCTTATGCGCTCTAGCCTTCTCTTAGCATTCTTTCGACTTTTTCAATCGCCGAATCAAGCTTGTTGGCAATCATGGATGGATCGACTGTGTTTGCTGAATTTGAAACCTGCGGAATTGTCGCTGCAGGAAATAATTCTTGTTGCTGGATCTGAAGTAATTTTTGTTCCTGTTGGGCTGCCGCAGCTTCTAATCTTTCGATAGCATGACCCAACCCATTGATTACATTAACTATGTCCGACACAATCCAAATCTCCTTGTTTACAATCCACGTACAACATATCCGTACAGGGCTGTGTGTTTCGCCTTAATTAAGTTCGTTTTTTTAATGAATGAATTACTTTGATTACCAATTTCCACGTGGTTTGGTCAATAAGACCTCACACATTTCTGATAATAAACCACAACTAAATTTGGTTTTTATAAAACTTACAAAAAAACCTCAATAAAAACAGTGCCATTGGATATGTTGTTTCATAACCATGCCGATATTTGAACGCCGCACGAGCTGTCATTTTACAAAACGACAAAAAATATCGCTTTTTTAGCGATATTTTCCCTATTTAAACTGAAGCTAAAAAACATTAAAAAACCCGTATATCTGGCGCTTTCCTGTTGATTTTTGATAATAGGACGGGCATTGTAACTGCAGTTTGCGAAGACAAATACAAGCCAAAACGGATATTAAATCCGGAAGAGCAAATTTATAGCGAGAAAAACTAATAGCAAGGATATCAATCTTATGAATTCTCAGGTTGCTGAAAACATCGACACATTAACATCAAAAAAATCATCTCTGGATTACACAAAGATGGCAAATGCCATTCGTGCATTATCTATGGATGCTGTTGAAAAAGCCAATTCCGGTCATCCAGGCATGCCTATGGGTATGGCCGATGTGGCAACAGTATTATTCAGCAAATATCTTAAGTTTGATGCCAAAAACCCGACCTGGGCTGACCGCGACCGCTTTATTCTGTCTGCCGGTCATGGCTCCATGCTTTTATACTCCCTTCTCTACCTCACCGGATACGAGAAGATGACAATCGATGAAATCAAGAATTTCCGCCAGTTACACAGCCTGACACCGGGGCACCCGGAAGTCATGCCGGATTGCGGTATCGAGACAACAACCGGTCCACTTGGTCAAGGTATTTCGACAGCCGTTGGTTTTGCGCTGGCAGAACGCATTATGAACGCACGTTTTAGCGATGATCTTGTTGATCACTATACTTACACAATCTGTAGTGATGGTGATTTGATGGAAGGCATTAGCCACGAAGCATGCGCCCTTGCCGGACATTTAAAACTTGATCGCCTTATCGTTCTTTATGATGATAACCCTGCACAATTCGTCATTAATGCAATGGCGCCAGCTGAAGTTGCTTCAATTGTGATGGACGAAGATTCTCGTTCGATGGACATCGCAGTAGAAGCTGACAACCTTGCACAAGCAATTGGCCGTAACGGTCA
>JAUILO010000035.1 GCA_030432775.1 Alphaproteobacteria bacterium | reverse complement strand
GGTTATGAGGATAACCAATTATAAATGCAGTATTACCTGGCTTTACCGGTATTCTCACCGAACTAATGCAATTTGCATAGTTATGCATAAACTCAGGTATTGTATCATCCTTAACAAAGGGAATGGCTACTACATCGTAATCAGAACCCGATGAAGGGTGTTCAAACCATATAGGTTGCGCATCATTATATATTTCTATACGCCGCGCTATTGTTGTAAATTCATTTCTCTTATCATCAACGTAAGTGGATAATTTCGCTTCAATATATGTTGGAAACCTATTGCCTGACAAAGGCCGCTTATCTAAAAAATTTTTCCAGAAATATTGTGCCAATTTGTAACAATATACCCTGCATCATTATAAAAATACAGAAATGCGGTACCAGAGGATATACACCCCTGATCGTCATACATTAGTATTTCAAACGGACACTGAGAATATGTTGATCGCACTCCATGCTCGGGCATATTTTAACCTTTATATAACTGTCATACTTCCTAATGTTAATAATATAACCAACTATCATCGAGCTCTGCTAGTTTTCTGACGATATTTTTCTGTTTTACAGGCGTTGCCACAATGCAACTTATTTGATCTTCTCTTGAACCACTTAATACATTTAGGGTTAGAGCACTTCTGTAAATCTGCACCGTGCGTTAACTGCTCACCTAAATCCAAATACAATGCTGCCAATAAATTAAAAGGCTGCATATAAAAAAAGCTCTGGCTTTTGTATACAGCTGACCTGCTGTTTTCATCTATATTTGGAATAATTCGCGGCATAACAAACAGCCGTTTAGGTGGATCGTTATAAAATGTGAGTGCTCTTGCATGATCAAGAACATCATCACCATCTAAGTAATCATATATACGCTTAAAGTACTGCGCCCATAACAACCATTCATCAAGTGGCTCCGAGTTATTTGATGCCGTAATCCCAAGAGCTCCATATGCTTTTGTGAATTTAAGTAAGCGGTCATCATTAATCATACTACCATCATATTTAAGTATCTCCGCAAATGTTCTGCTGATGCCATAATGCTTCTTTTGATAAAATTCATAACCTTTTCGGTTATTACTCTTGGCTTTCAAATATCTTACTTCTGAAGGGCGAATTCTAGTTCCTTTATTGTGTTGCAGCTTAGGAAATAACGTCCGCTTCACAGGATGCATTCTGTGGTAAGAAGGCTGGAGTTTACTCTTTTTTACAGATGGATCCTTTTCAAGAAACACATATCCGTCAGCGCACTTTTCCCAACTAAAAACAAAAAGGTGATTTTGGTTCATTTTCTACATTTTGTTACGGTTTTGCTTACTGATAACACTCTATAACCGTAACGTAAATCCTGTTTAAGTCTTTTTGTATCTATTAAAAAACAAAAGGAGTTAAAAAATGGACACACAAAATGAAACTATTATCCGGTTACCGGAAGTAATACAGCGCACTGGCCTGAGCCGAAGCACGATCTATGCTTATGTCGAAAAAGACATGTTTCCGAAACCGATCAAGATCGGTCTGCGTGCCGTAGGCTGGTATGAAAGCGATATCACCGAATGGATCATCTCTCACAAAAATTCCAAGGGGAAATGAAATGATTAACATACATACGATTCCGATCAATATAGGTGATTTCATGAAAGATACTTTGCACATGGATACGCGAGAAGTAGGTGCATATATTCTACTTTTTATAGCACACATCCAATCTGGTGAAGATGGACTTCCATATGACCCTAAACGGCTCGCTAGGATTGCGAAGGTCAGTGATAAAGTGTGGAAAAATACCTTATCTATCCACATTTTGGAACATTTTCATATGATACCACATCCAACAGGAAACCCTAATCTCATCCGATTGGTGAACGATCGGTGCTTAGAAGTGATACGACAGGTCGAAAGCAGAAGTGAACAAAACCGCAGAAATGCTAACAAAAGATGGAAAAATGATAATACGATCGATTTCCGATCGCATAACGATCGTAATCCCAAATAAAAACAAATCCATATACAAATACATTGTTGTTATCCCCCTTAAGTCCACATTAGTGGATAAGTCTGGCTCCTTTATGCTGGGCATGGGGTTGCAACCTTCATGGTTCGTGCAATAGCTCTAGTCAATGTCAACTTTAGTCAATAAAAGCTTAGCATTTCTTTACTAACCGAATGTTGCGCTTTGTTAGCATTTTCCCGTCAAAAGATTATCCAAGATTATCTTTTATGCATTACCTGTATCCAACTTAAAACTTGCTGTCGTAAGCAGTTCTCGATACAAATGTAACTGGCTGTTCTGAATGAATGGCTGGGGCTTAATATCCCCATACGTTAGCGGCAAAAGACACTGCCGGAAATGTGTCGCTACTCAGCTATGGCTGGGTGGCGATGTCATGTCCAAGCGCAAGCCAAAAGCATCGCGCCGTTTCTAACGTAACGGATATTAACACCCAGTCACCAGAGCAGGACAGCTCTGGTGATTTTTTATTTGGGAGTAAAGTGGACATGAAGAGCGCACTAAAGAGATTAAAAGAAAAAACTGTGAAAACAAAAACTCTAAATTGTATTTCGGTCTTCATACATCAGCATAAAGCTTACACAATCTGCTTTGCTATTATTCTATGCCTAATGACAGCATATTTGACCTACGCATATATCAATAGCCATAAACAACCTAAAAGAACGATCAGCATTACTGTCGACAGACTACGACAAGACTTCCCTGAAAAAAGCGGAAAAAACAACCAAGTTGAATGCGAGTTTGTAACACACCCAAAAGATTGCGCATTTTTAGAAAAACACAACTTAACAGATAAATGCTGTGAACCAACGCAAAATGAAACGATCGGAACTGATTAAACTTATTGAAGAGAAAGGATGGCAATACAGATTGCTATTCGGCGGTGATGGTCCTTACTTTGAAATCAAAGGCACAATCGGCGATAGAACTTTTAGGCTAATTGAACGCATCCCCGTATCCTTAGAAGATGATCACAGTGCGTTCTGGAATCTTATTAATGGAAAGTGCTCTGGCAAATAACTTATAGATATTTCCTTACCCATATGTTCCTTTTGAACAATATTTGTTCTATAGTTAGCATAATTAACAAAAAGGAATTTATCTTGGTTACAGAAGCCATCAACTTGGTTGCTCACAGCGTATTCTCAAACAAAGGTGTTTTTGCACTTCTGCTCGGATCAGGCTTATCACGTTCTGCAGAAATCCCCACTGGATGGGAAATCACATTAGATTTAATTCGCCAAATAGCGGCTATGGAAGGCGATGATGCTAGCGAGGACCCTGAGAGATGGTTTATAGAAAACAAAAAAGAACAACCAGATTACTCAAGTTTACTAAATACCTTGCCTGGAACAGCAGATGAACGGCAAAGCATTCTAAGTAGCTATATCGAACCTTCAGACGAAGATAGAGAAGAAGGACGCAAGCTTCCTACAAAAGCCCACGAAGCCATTGCTCGACTTGTAGAAAAAGGATACATCCGAGTGATCATAACAACAAATTTTGATCGCTTACTAGAAAATGCTCTGCAAAAACTAGGTATCGAACCCGTTATAATTTCATCAGATGACGATGTTA
This sequence comes from Alphaproteobacteria bacterium, assembly GCA_030432775.1. GTDB lineage: Bacteria > Pseudomonadota > Alphaproteobacteria > Micavibrionales > Micavibrionaceae > JASMHE01. The sequence goes on along the minus strand of JAUILO010000035.1, from coordinate 14,707 downwards.
AAGGCGCACCACCTTTAGCACATGGACGCTGCTTCATTATCAAATTACATGGAGACTATTTAGATACACGCATCAAAAACACTCACACCGAGCTAGAAACATATTCTAAAGAAATGAACAAATACTTAGATCAAATCTTCGACCAATTCGGTCTAATAACATGTGGATGGTCCGGTGCGTGGGACACAGCATTACGGAATGCTATAATACGCTGTCCCACACGACGTTTTTCAACTTTCTGGGCACTAAAAGGAAACACAACGAAAGAAGCCGATGAATTAATCAAAAAACGCGATGCCCAAACCATAGAAATCAAAGATGCAAATACATTTTTCGACCAACTCGCCGAAAAGATTTATGCCCTAGAGGACTTGAAACGACCCGCACCTTCAGATGTCCGCCTGGCAACTGCCATGATAAAAAGATACTTATCTGAAAACAAACACAGAATCCGTCTAAAAGATTCAATTATGGATCAAACAACACTAACCATAGACTCTATTGCTGCAGCAGAGCTCTCAGGAGCAGCTCAATGGTCAGCTGAAGAGTTTAAGAGACGCTTGAAGTTCTACGAAAGTAAAACCGAAGTACTTCGTGCTATGGCATCAGTAGGAGCCTTTTATTCACTCCCTGATCAGAATAACTTATGGATTAATCTAGTAAAAAGACTTTACAGGCATTACCCCTACAATAGTGGAACAACTATTTATCTTGATTTACAGCGATATCCTGCCCTCATCCTTTTCTACACACTTGGCGTATCGGCTGTTGCTGCAGAGAATTACGATCTGCTAAAAAAAATATTCGAACTGCAAATAGAGCGTGAATACGACGACAATCAAAACGCAACAGAAGTCCTACTACCTTATACTTTTTCAGTAAGCCCAGACGTGTGGAAACACATAGAAAGCTACAAAGATAAACGCTTCCCTATGAGCGAACACTTGTGTGCCTTCATTAAAAACAGCCTTAACAAAATAGAGCCAGATGAAAAACAGCTTGAGATATACTTTGATCGCTTTGAATTATTAGCTTCACTCTCGCATGCATATCTACAAAACAAGAAAGACGGCAAAGAAGTGAGCTGGTTTCCTCTCGGAAGATACACGTGGCGTTTTGATCGTGGAGGATCTGCCAAAGATTTAACTTCTTTTTTAGAAGAAGCAGAACACGTACAAAATAAATGGCTACCACTACAATCTGGTATGTTTGGTGGAGAGTTCAACAACTACAAAATTATTAAGGATGCTTTTAATCCGTTTGTGGGGAAAGCTGCACGAAGATGGTAATAACAAAAAACAAGAGATAGATAATGAACAGAGACAAAGGTGCACATTTTTATAACTGTGATTTTCAGGTTCATACACCACGTGATATAAATTGGGTTGGTAAACGACCTAAAGACGAAGAGGAACGTAAAGCATATGCTGACAGTTTTATAGCAGCTTGCCGTGTTAAAGGGCTTAATGCAGTTGCAATCACCGACCATCATGACATGGTATTCGTAAAATATATACGTGAAGCTGCCCAGAATGAATTAGATGAAAGTGGTAATCCTCTATCAGATGACAAAAAGATAACTGTTTTCCCAGGTATGGAGTTAACACTAGAGGTACCTTGTCAAGCCCTGCTTATTTTTGACGCAGATTTCCCAGATCACCTTTTTAGTGATGTCACCCGCCTACTAGCGATAACCACAAGTGAAGAAAATGACCTAAAAACTGCTCCTACCATTGCCATAGCAAATAGCGAAAGAATTGATAACATTTGTGAATTATTTGACCGTCAGCCTGATATTAAAGGCCGTTATATCATATTTCCGAACGTTACAAATAGTGGTCAACATTCAATTCTAAGAAATAAAGGACAAGGAAAGTATATCTCGGCACCATGCGTTGGCGGTTACATAGATGGTTCGGTAGATCGCTTGAAGCCAGGATGTGTAGAGATTGTGTCAGGAAGAGCAAAAGAGTGGGGCAACAAGAAAGTTGCCCTTTTCCAAACATCAGATAATCGCACAGAAACATTCGAAGACTTAGGCAAACATTCGTCATGGGTTAAATGGGCTGAGCCGACTGCGGAAGCACTGAGACAGGCGTGTCTTGCAGATAAAACCCGTATCAGTCACGTAGAACCATCATTGCCGCTTACGTACATCAAAAGAATTAGGGTTTCTAACAGCATGTTTATGGGATCAATTGATATTGATCTTAACCCTCAATATTCTGCTTTCATTGGCGGTAGAGGAACTGGGAAATCAACGGTTCTAGAATATTTACGCTGGGCGTTATGTGACCATAGCCTCCAAAATGTTGATGAAGACAGTCCAGAATATAAAAAACGAAGCAAAAAGCTCATCGAGAATACACTTCTACCAATCGGGAGTGTCCTTGATGTTGTTATTTCTGTTAATGGTATTAATTATTTAGTTCGGCGTAAGGCTGAAACTTCTGAAATTCTTTTGAGAACAAAGGGAGAAGAATTCAGAGAAGTTCGCTCAGAAGAAATTCGCTCACTAATCCCCATTCAGGCATACAGCCAGAAGCAAATGAGTGACGTTGGCGTACGGATTGATGAGCTGAAACGATTTGTATATTCACCTATAATCGAAAACCTTCACAAAATTGATGACCGTTTTGAAACGCTTTCTAATAAAATCCGCAAGCAATATGCGGAAGTGAGGCAGAAGCGAAATATTGAAAAAGAAATAGCAAAACAAAATGCGCTTATAAAAAACCTGACTGCACAAACAGATGAAATCAAAAAATCCTTAACCGGCTTGAGTGAAAAAGATCAGAAGATTATTCATCAAAATGCTGTCTATCAGGAAGTCAATTCAGCGGTTGAAACATGGGAAGAAGAAATTTCGCTTACAAGTGAACTGTTTTCTGATTTTGTTGATGGTATTGAAAACTTTCCAGCAGACCTCCCTGAAAATTTTGAACAATTATCCGATGCTGATCAAAAACAAGTTAAAGGCCTGAGGATAAAAATTGATGCTTCGTACAAGAAGATTCAAAAGCATTTAGATGGTATTGCTGAGGAGATTGATACTTTAGAAAATGAAGAGGCGGATATACCCAAACAATTTGAAGCATGGATCGAAAAACTTGAAAAATTTGAGGAAATATATAATCAAGCAAAAGAAAAATCATCTGCACATCAATCTAAACTATCAAGGCTCAAAGAATTAGAAGGCCAGATCAAGTCTATCCGTTCTCATTTGTCTAAATTGAAAACAGAAGTCGGAGCGTTGGGAAATCCGCTTGACGATTATAACCAGTTGATTGAAGAGTGGATATCCCTTCATGAACAGCGCACGGAATTAATTAAAGGCGTGTGTAAAAACCTGTCAGACTATTCAAAGTCAGAAATTAAAGCGAATTTATTGGTTGGGCATGGGTTTTCAGAAATAGAGAGCGGTTTAGAGGATGCAATCAAAGGTTCGGGCATACGAAGCGCGAAGGACAAAATTGATAACGTTAAAAGCTACGTCATTAAAGAGAATGTTCCATTAAATGCCTGGTTTAGAATTATTCGCGAATTGGAAGGCATTGCTTTATTTGATTACGAAAATGACGACAAAAAAGATTTGCCAGAGGCGCATATTCTCGCAGAACTAAATTTCTCATCAGCTGATTTGTACAATCTTTCGGCAAAGTTTGATCTTGATGACTGGCTTGATCTATCGCTTCTGCGTCTAAAAGATAACCCACGCTTTGATTATCACAAGGGCGATGGTGAGTATATCGCCTTTGAAGATGCCAGTGCAGGACAGCAAGCCACGTCGCTTCTTAAAGCATTGCTGAATCAACCAGGACCACCATTGATCATTGACCAGCCGGAAGATGACTTAGATAATAAAATCATTCTTGAAGTTGTTCAACAGATTTGGGAAGCAAAAAGCAAACGCCAGATCATTTTTGCAAGCCATAATGCAAACCTTGTTGTAAACGGTGATGCGGACTTAGTTGTATGTTGCGATTACGCCACGGAAGAAAGTCAGGCCAAAGGACAAATTGAAAGTATTGGTGCAATCGATGTTGCTGAAACCAAAGCTTCAATCAAACGAGTTATGGAAGGCGGTGAAAAAGCTTTTGAACTAAGACGACAGAAATATGGTTTTTGATAATGCTAAACCCTGAGATTATAATATCGTTTGCTTCACTGCTTGTTGCATTATGCGCATTGCTTTTTACATGGTATCAAGTACGTTTATCGCGTGAGCACAATCGGTTATCTGTAAAGCCGCACATCACAACATTTTCATACTCAAAGACAATTGGTACAGATGCTTATTTAATAGTAGAACTGATGAATAATGGTCTAGGGCCAGCAATAATCATCAATTTCAAGATATTATTTGATGGCGATCTCGTATCACTTAATGATCAAAAAAAGACTACAGAACACATTAAAGAGCATTTCCAACAACCACAAGACTATCTAGTCGCACAACTCGGTCCCGGCTATGTTATGCCTGCTAATGAAACACGCAGCATGATACAATTGAAATTTCCCAACGCATCTGGCTTACAAGATGACTACGAAGCATTACTTGATCGTTATGATGTGGTCATAGAATATAAAAATATGTATAATGACGTTTTGCCGACATATACTACTGAAGATCACAAATCATTATCAACCTCGGCACCAAATAAATAATACATCCTACATTTCTTGCGGATAAGTTTTTAACAGTACAAGTGCAGTACAAAAGAAGGTTGTGAACTCATAAAAGCAACCAATATCAATATATTATCAAGAATTAACGGTCGCCTCTCCCGCTACCATTATTTATAATTTCCCTTATATATCAGGTCACTAATAAGTGCGATTACATGGTGCAACCGTGAGGTGCAACCTAAAATGTATAAAGAAGCCGACAGATTTTTTCGTATGGGTGTTCAAGATGATTGTCTAAGATACAGCCCCATGCCATAGCTTGAATACAATGGTTGCGATCAAAATCATCAGCATAACAATACACACATCATCCATTACCCGCCCGAGACTGCAACGCGTATCCAGAAAATATTTATCAAGACATAACCACAACATATTGAACACAGGCAAGTAAACGGAAATCTACTTGACATATTTGTTTTACATATTTACAAGATAACGGAGAGTGAGCGCCCTATAACTGCCCTATACCTTAAGCAAGTAGCCACTGAAACGATAAAAGCCCGCCAAGCAAAAGGGAATTCAAAAAGGAATTATTGTGACTACAAAATTAGGAAATATCGGCCAAACCGATCAAGCTGTATTTATTACCAAGGATGTTTCGACGAGCGAAACCCCGATGTATAACCCATATGATGGCAATTATTATTTTGTTGATATCGAATATGGCGACGTTCACCAATATAGCCCTAACACCGGGGTTGATCAAAAATGGCATTTGAATAAAGGTATGGTTGGTGGCCTCGTCATTAACGAAGATGGGACATTAATTGTGAACGCTGAAGAAGGCTTGTTTGCCTTTAATCCTGCCGACAGCACAATGGCTAAATTCAGCGATATCGATACCGGCCAAAGCAGCAAACATAAAATGCGCCCAAATGATATGAATGTCTTCCCTATGGCGGACGGCTCTAGCCGTATTGCAATTGGCTGCATCCCCGTAGATCGCACAAAAGTGGCGGCAGATGAAAAACCGAGCATCACCTATATTGTTCACCCGAAAACACTGGCATTAAAAGCCATCTGGGACAACCATGTGACAAGTAACGCATTATGCGGCTATACCGAGAACGGTGAAAATGTCGTTTTTTATGCCGAAACGGATAAGAACCACAACCCGCGCATGTGGCGCGCCAATTACAATGCGGCTACTGATGAGCTTGAAAATGAAGAACTGTTCCTTGATAAAGCAAATGACGACTTTCAGGGCGGTCGTCCGGATGGCGCACATATTATAGAAGTCGACGGCCAGAAATTGGTAGCTGTATCAAATCTGGATACACACCGTGTCGTTGGATATGATGTCGACACAGCCGAGCCGGTGATGAGCGTGGATGCGCCAGTCACGCCTGATGAAGAACTGACTTTGACGCATTCTGTATTCGGCCCTGATGCCAATGGCGAAACGATTTGTTTGATTAATTCATCAAAGCGGGAAAAGCCGGATGGCGGCGTTAAATTGGGCGTGGCTGTTATTGTGCCGATTAAAAGTGAATTTAATGTCAAATCACTGCAACCCGTCGCGACAGGATACCCGTCTTTTGATGAGTTAACTGCAGGCAAAACAATAGAAAAACTCAAAGCACAACATGTTTCACGCATTTCTGTACCTGTCAGCAAGCCGGACAGACCAGTGATATAAGCGGTGATACTTCAAAGACATTCTAATAAAACAACACCCGGCCATTTGCCGGGCTTTTTATTTATGGGCTCACGACACATCTGCGCGCATCATGACCACTTAAAACACCAAGTAATTTTCCGTAAAATGCACATTAAGTTTGACAGGTAAAAGCATCCTTGTTTATAAACAGCTTTATAAACGGAACAAAATAAACACGCACCGTCAGTTAGGAACAATGTTATGAGCTACGCCCCTTCCGTAATTGAACCGGATATGAGCAATTACTATCGCTTGCTGCGCGAAAGACTGCGCAGAGAAAAACTCTCAACAGCATTTCCCGGATATACTGACAAGCTTGATGCGTTGTATCAAAGCGACCCAGCCGTTGCCTCTTTCATTCAGGCTATACCAACCGCAGATTTAGGGCCAGAACACGATGATAACAGCTTTCAGCCAGGTGTTGTGCCACGCGCAATCAACCTTTCAAATAGTATAATAGAGCGCAAAATATTCTTGAAACGCATCTTTGAGGCTGCCGCAACAGGACCGGAGGCCAATAGCGATAGAGCGCTTGCGACAGAACAGCTAGAGACCTATTGTACCGCGTTAGGATTAGAGCCGGAAATGGCCGATCGGGCCGTTCATAAGATCACCCATGCCGCAGAAAAGATGGCACGCGCAAAAAGCTTTACCGTTATAACTGGCGGTATCAAACCTTAGCCCCCGGCAACAAACCTAAAACAAACATCACACGATTTAACAAAACATGTAACTATGAGGGCAAATACCTTCACAGTGCAATATGAATGCTCGTCTTCATGAATGCTCCCCCTTACCTGAAGCATCAAAATATCTGCCTCCAAGCATAAATAGTTAAAAAATTAACTTTTATCTTGAATTAACATAATCACCCATGTTACAACACTCTTGCCGAACACAAATTTCGGTGAGTTTAAACAGCAATCTTTAATCACGGAGCAGAATATATGAGTTACGAAAGCAGTGTGAAAAAAATCAAACAACTAGCCGTTGTTTTTGGCTTTTCAGCACTTGGGCTAGCCGGCGGTGCAATTTCAACCATGTTTAACAAGCCTTTTTCCGAATATATGGAGCAAGCCACAAAAAACAATCCGGCTTTGCTTGATATAGAATCTGACTATCATCAGGAATATTACACAGCTTTCGAAGCTTCGAAACTGCGCACAGCTGATAACCTTAAGAAGACAGGAACAGGATTGCTGGCCGGTTTGGGCACAGGTCTACTTATTGTTGGCGCGGGAGCAGGCATATCCGCCATCAGGCGCAAACCTTCTTAGATATGCAATTAGATCTATAAAAAGCAAAAAAAACACAATAAACGGCGGTGAAGTGACAAAGTCGTATTTGTCACTTCTTTATTGTACACGGCTTATTGTACACGGCTTTATTGTATGCGACATCGGTGCCATTATGCGCCACTGTATTGAGCCACTTTTCATTAAATGTTACCATTCCCCTTTGATACGAATAAGCACATCTTACAACCAGACATAAAACCCCAAAGATAAAAACAAAGCGAACCAAATTATGCGCACGATCCTCCATATCGGCATGCCGAAAACGGCCACAACGAGCATTCAAAATTCTCTGGCTCAGGCCTATGATGCGTTGCTAGAGCGCGGCATATTATATCCGCTCATTCCCGGTCACGGTGGCAACCACTTCTTTTTGGGCACAGCCACGCGCAGCGAAAAAGACCTGCCACGCGCCCACAAACAGCAATATACAGGCGCAGCCTATAGCCAGCTCAAAACGCATACGCAAAATTTCATGGCACAAATTGATACACTGGTTAAAGCCCACAAGCCGAAAACACTTATTCTGTCTTCTGAAATCCTGTCACAGCCAGAACAGCTTAAAAGCCTGCCAAAACTCAAGAATTTATTAAAACCATACATACAAAATCTGGACATTGTTTTATATGTTCGTGATCCCGCTTCATACTATCTTTCAGCCACACAGCAGCTTATCAAGGCATCCAGCACAATCATTGATCCCTATTCCTATCATATTCCTTATAAAGAGATCATCCAGAGCTATGAGGAAGTGTTCGGCACAAAGGTGCATATTGTCGCGCTCAATAAAAACACATTGAAAAACCAATGCGCTGTGCAAGAATTTATACATCAATTCTTACCAGAAATTGAACAGGACAATGTCGTTAAAGTCATCAACCAGAATGAAAGCCTTAGCGCCGAATCTGCCTATGTCATGCAAAAGTTCAGGCATCATGTTTATGCCGGCACGGACGATAAATTTAACGTCGAAAGCTCTGCGCTAAACGGTTTACTACGTCAAATCTCGCCTTTGGCAGGCGCACAGAAACCGGTTTTGAAGCCAGCCTTTAAAAAGCACATTACTACACAGCACAAAGACGAGATAAACTGGCTAAGAGATGAGCGCGACATTATATTCGCTGACGAAATATATGAAATCTGTGACAGTAAAAAAACGGAAAAGCCACCTGAGAACGCGGTACTGTTTAGCGATATAGCCAATGTAGACACCGAAAAGGCCGATAAAATAGCTTACACCATCATGAATCTACTGATCCAAAACCTGCTTAAGGCACAGAAAAAGACGTAATCGCATTCACAAGAAAAAAATATACGCATCGTTAAGAAATATTAACTATTTTGTCCTAGAATTATTACGAAAATACAAATTTTATGGTATAGTGGTTATTAGATGAGTGTGAGCCCATTAGATCAGGCGGAAGCCATACAAAGAGATGATCTCGTTAGAAACGAGATGTTAGAGCATGATCGCTCCAACCTCGAGGATGCACGCCGTAATGACGAATTTATCGGCTTTAATGACCTCAATTCTTTTCAGCAAGCTATCGCTTCGCTTTTCATGTTTTTCGTACAATTTTTGGGCGGACAGGGCTTTGAAGGTTTTGATAACCTGACAGGCGCTATTATGGGCTTTGATAGCCCCGAGGATACAGCTGCGTGGCGTTCCCGAATGGAAGAAAACGGCTGGAACTGGCGCGAAACACAAGATTTCAATAATTTCGATTTTGATGCAGCCTCCGCCTTAAATGGCAGCCTGCTTGACTTGATCTCCGAACATGAATCAAACGGCAATTATAATGTGGTTTATGGCGGCAAAGAAATTGACCTGACACATATGACTGTCGATGAAGTATTACAATGGCAGACAAATTTTGTTCGCGCTGGCTCGCCATCATCCGCCGCCGGACGTTACCAGATTATTCACGATACACTTGATGGTCTAAAAAAAGAAATGGGTCTGACAGGTAAAGAAACATTCTCCGAAGACATGCAAGACCGTATGGCGACTGTTCTTCTGAACCGCCGCGGTTATGACGATTATCTGGCCGGCAATATCAGCGAAGCCAAGTTTATGAATAACCTGTCTAAAGAATGGGCATCCCTACCCAAAGACATGAACGGCAGAAGCTATTACGCCGGCGATGGCCTCAATAAAGCGCTTACCAGCCCTGAATCCGTTATTGCCGCAATGCGTAGCGAAAAACAGCGCCTCACCGAGCCCGCGCCAAACGAAACAACAGAAGGCATGTCTGTGGCTGCCAATGTCGGCAACGGTCTTGTTGCGCCAGTCAGCCTGACATCTGCCTATGCTGCCGCAGGACAGGCAACCGAACCACTACAAGTTGCCGCTGCTACCCCCGCACCAAGCAATCCTGCTAGCGATAACGACACACACAAAACATCCACCTACAGCGCAGCCGCTCTCGTATAAAGCTGATCTGTCACACCAATTATCCGCACGCACATAATATATAGAGTGTATAGATCGCCGATGGCAGATCATAAGAAACCTTTCAAAAGCGCACAGCAGCGCCAAATAACAAATATTATTCCCCATAACCGTGATATATAGGCATTGCCTAATATTTTATAGACTGCGTGACCATGTTAATGCTAGCTTGCTAATCCTTAAATTAATTTAAATCCAATACGAGCTTTATAAATTAACCAGAGTTTTTAATATGTCCGTTCTAACAGCTCTTCATTCTTCCTTCACACTATCTGCCGCAGCCATTTTATCCGTTTGTGTTTTCGCAAGCACCGCCCAAGGCGCCACAATCCATTTTAAAAATGGTGACCGCATTAATGGCGATATCACTGCGACAACAACAGAACACGTTACTGTGAAAAGCCAGTTCGGAACATTCGAAGTACCGTGGGATCGCATTACAAATCTTCGCGCTGATCTGGAACCACAGATTCAAGAAAGTGAAGCAGAACAAGACAACACCGGCGCGGCCGCATATCCGTCCGCCGCGCGATCAGATATACAGGCATCATCCGCCGCAACCCAAACATCCGTCACAGCCGCACAAACCGTAGCCGTCATCCCGGCCAGCGCACCACCAGCCAAAACAGAAAAATCCGAACATATCTTTTTAGGCGCAAAATGGTCCGGCCGTGCTGATTTTGGCGCTGGTCTTCAAAGCGGTAATAGTGAAAAAAATAACATCAACGCTAATGCCGGCCTTAAAGCGCGCTGGGAAGATTACCGTGCAAATATCAAAGCCGAATATCACCGCGAAGAAGAAGAAGACGAAATTACCGTCAATAACAAAACCCTCAATCTCGGGCTTGATTACTTCTATACCGAACAATGGTTCATGAACAGCACGCTCGGCTTTACGCAAAACGATATACAAGATCTGGATCTGCGTACCAAAGTCGGACTTGGTATTGGTCATCAGGCTTTTGAAACAGATGAGCTGAACCTGAAATACGTAATAGGCGCAACATATTTACATGAAAGCTTTGAAAACGACGACACAGAAGAAAGCCTTGCCGCACATTGGAGCTTTGATTATGACCAGAAAATCTGGGACAAGGCGTTTCAGGTATTTCATAACCACGATCTTCTCGTCCCGACCGAGGACACAGAAGACTTCTTATTCGAAAGTGAAAGTGGTATACGTATTCCTATCAAGTTTGGTATTGTGGCGTCTGGCGGTATTGATTTCGATTGGGATAACAAACCGGCCAATGACGCAAAAGAAGAAGACGTAATATACAGCGTAAAACTCGGTTATGAGTGGTAAAATAAAAATTAATGACGCAAACAAACGGCGCGCACACTGACATAGCAATTATCGATATCGGCTCTAATTCAGTGCGGATGGTGTGTTACCGCGTTTACGGCAACGACATTACAATCACCAGCAATGAACGTAAAATCTGTGCTCTTGGTCAGTATCTGGATCAGACCGGAAAGCTATGCCCGCAAGGCAAGGTCATGACCACCGATATATTGAAGAAATTTTCGGCACAACTTTCAGAAAATCAGATTACAACCCTGCATATCATCGCAACCGCCGCAGTACGCGAAGCCCATGACGGGCAAGAATTCATCGAAGATATCAAAGAAAAAACCGGACTTGATGTTCAGGTTTTATCCGGCGAACAAGAAGCCCTTTATTCTGGCTATGGCGTGTTATCCGCATTTCCAGACAGTCACGGACTAGCGGGGGACCTTGGCGGCGGCAGTCTGGAACTATCGAACATTAGCGAGGGAAAGCCTTCTAATGGGCTGAGCCTGCCTATTGGCGTATTGCGTTTACATCCACGCCAGCAAGACGCCTATGACCATGCGATAGGATACTTGAAGGATATCGGTGATCATTACAGGCAATATAACACATTTTATGCCGTTGGCGGATCATGGCGGGCTGTGGCCGAAGCACACCAATACTGGAAAGGCATTAAAGACACGCATAGTCACGGCTATGAAGTTGCCGCAAGCGAACTTCGCGACTTTCTAGAACATATGTATAAAACAGCGCCGGATATTCTGATGAGTGAATACGGCGTGGCCGATGACCGCACAAAGCTTATTCCTTATGCTGTCATTGCGTTACAAGCATTGATCGATGAAATTCAATTTGAAAATATAAAATTCTCTAACGCAGGCCTTCGAGATGGGTTATTATTCACACTGGCTCGCGATACAAACGAACAAAAAGAAATAAATAAAGACAAAGAGCCCGCGTAACACTTTAACTGTACCGCAAACAATACGGGGACGAACAGATGAGATCTATTTTCAAAACAATTTACTATGCACCTATCTTCTGTCTTATGATGGCATTATTCATGGCAGCATTACCACAAAGCGCTTCGGCGGCGAATGACCCACAAGGTTACTGGCTAACACAAAATGAGCGTTCTGTTATTCACATCGGTCAATGCGCAGATCAAAAAACATTATGCGGCAGTATCTACTGGATCATTGAAGGTGGCATGCAGCACGACACAAAAAATCCGGAAGAATCCCTTCGCACACGCCCCCTTTGCCAGCTACAGATCATGAGCGGCTTTGAAAAACAGGATGATAAATTCTGGGTCGATGGTGAAATCTACAAAGCCGATTCCGGTGATGATTATCACTCCACCATTCAGGTAATTTCAGATGAGAAAATCGAAGTACGCGGCTATGTTGGCATGCCCTTATTTGGCAAAAGCCAGATATGGACACGCGTCAGCAAGAATGCTTACACACCATGTGCCGCTGAATAATATCCAAACCAAATAATACAAAATAATGAAATGGGCTCGCAGCAATACGGATACACCGTAAATTATGGCGGGCCTATTTTGAATTGATCTTTAACGTATTGTGCCATCGTCTCGCGCGATTCCTGATTGGTTTTATGGGTTAACCCTTCAATCTTCTCGACGGTTAAATCCTGACAATGTTGCTGTAACCCATGAATAACAGCAGCGTAGCGTTCATTGGAAAATTCTTCGTCCTGATCGCCATAAACGAATAACGTCGGGCTATCGCTTTTCAAACCATCGACCAAAAAGAACAAACCACTATGTGCGATAACGCAGCGCACAGGATCATCGCGCATATAAGCGGTAAACAGCGCCACCGCGCCACCTTGGGAGAAACCGGAAATGACAATATCTTCGTTTTCCAGCCCTTCTTTATCGCGCTGTTCGTCAATAAATTCATTCAGCTCCGCAGCTATTTTCAGCATGCTTTTATTCAGTTCTTCAAGACTTGCGCCTTTAATACCAAACCACTGACGTTGTTCGGGCGCATAGCGCAGTTTATCTTCTGGACTAACGTCATTCTCTCCGGAATCAGTATCCTCGCGAAGCTGACGGGGCACCTGTAACACGGGATCACGTCCGTCATCATCATCAGGTAGAACGAAAACCTCAGGCCCTTCGGGCGCAATCACCAATAAATTGGGGATTTTCTCCTGCATGGCTTCAGCGATTTTGCGCACATATGAGGCATTCCGGCCATATCCGTGAAAGATAAATGCCAGTCGCTTTACAGTGCCTTCTTGCGGCCTAAATGATAAATATTCAAAACTCATTAGATTAGAAGCATATTATATAATCATAAAACTTGAAAGATGCTTGTCATCGAATTAGGGTCTGAACAATGAAGATTATCGAGTCCTTGAACAACATTACAACTGATGAAAATGACCAGCTACTGGTCATTGGTAATTTTGATGGCGTTCACAAGGGTCACAAACACTTGCTTGATCAGGCCAAAGAAATTGCACACGCCCGTAATTTGAAAATCGGGTTATTGACGTTCGAACCACACCCAAGACATCTATTCCGCCCGAATGACCCGCCATTCCGTCTTACGCCGCGGGCTATAAAAAACCGCATTCTAGAACAATACGGAATCGATTTTACATGTATTCTGGATTTCAACTGGGACTTTGCCAGCCAATCGCCACTTAGCTTTATCGATAGCGTATTAAAAGACGGCCTGAAGCCCGCGCATATTGTTGTCGGGGATGATTTCCATTTTGGCCAGCTACGCAAGGGCAATGCACAAACGCTGCAACAAGCCGGATATACGGTAACCATCGTTGACGAATACTGCACAGAAAATGAAGAACGCATCTCATCAACACGTATCCGGAACGCCCTGCGACACGGCCAAATCGACACAGCCAATGATCTGCTGGGCTGGAAATGGGAAATACAGGGCACTGTGCAAAAGGGGGATCAACGCGGCCGTGAAATCGGTTACCCAACAGCCAATATCCATTTGCAGGATACCTAATATGTAGTTGTTTGCATGGTCCACAGACTCTGCCCGAAAAAAAATCCATGCTGCCGTTACCAAGGTAAATGTCAATAACATTGATAAGGATTCCTTTAATGACGGTATCCAGGAATCTTGTGCAACAGTATTTAAATTAGACCTGTTCAGGTTAAAGATGAGTAAGGGAATAAAGTATATAGCATTCAAGGCTCCCCAGATGATAAATGTCCAATTTGCTCCATGCCAAAATCCACTTACCACAAATATGATCACAACATTGATTAAAGTCCGGTTCAGGCTTCCCCGACTCCCGCCCAGAGG
>JAUILO010000201.1 GCA_030432775.1 Alphaproteobacteria bacterium | reverse complement strand
GCCTGTCGTGCCAAAATCAGTCATCACAATATGGCCGGATTGCTCACCGCCAAGGTTAAACCCGCCTTCACGCATGCGTTCCACAACGTAACGATCGCCGACCGCCGTACGCTCCAACTTTAAATCTATAGAATGCAGGTATTTTTCAAGACCGAAATTCGACATAACGGTACTGACCACCGTGTCGCCTGACAGGCGTTCTTTGTCCTTGAACGCAGTCGCCAAAAGCGCCATAAGCTGGTCACCATCAACAACCTGCCCTTTTTCATCAACCATAATCAGGCGATCCGCATCGCCATCCAGCGCGATACCAATATCCGCCCCCTCAGCAACAACCATTTCCTGCAGTGCTTTTGTATCGGTCGCGCCGCATTTATCATTAATGTTATAACCATTGGGACGAACACCCATCGAGATCACTTCAGCTTCCATTTCCCAAAGAACCTGAGGCGCCACCTTGTAAGCCGCACCATTGGCACAATCAACCACAACCTTCATGCCTTCTAATGTGTGCTGGCGACGGAAACTGGATTTAATAAACTCAACATAACGACCGAGCGCATCATCAAGACGGCTGGCGCGCCCCATACGTTTTGGCGCGACAAGGGCTTCATCCAGATTACTATCTATTCTAGCCTCGATCTGCGTTTCAATATCATCTGATAATTTATACCCGTCCGGCCCGAAAAGCTTGATACCGTTATCTTCATACGGGTTATGAGAGGCCGATATCATAACACCGACATCCGCGCGCATAGAACGCGTTAACATCGCAATTCCTGGCGTTGGAATAGGTCCAACCAAAAAAGTATCAATACCCATAGCCACAAAACCGGCGGTCATGGCTTGTTCCAACATATAACAGGAAATACGTGTGTCTTTACCGATAATAGCTCTATTCTGATGCTCGCCATCGCTATTTTCTTTTAAGGTAAGCGCGGTTGCCATTGCTACCTTCATAGCCATGTCTGCAGTCATGGGAAATTGATTGGCTTTCCCACGTATACCATCTGTACCAAAATATTTACGGGTCATGCGTTATGAATAGCGCGCAATGCGCTGTAATGCAAAGATTTTATACTCAAAATTCTATAAATCTGGACAAATAAATGCCGCCAAAGCCGATTATGGTTTATTCCGGCTATAGCGGCATATAAATATCAGATAAAATTAAGCGCCCTGAGGGACTTCTCCACCGCCTAAATCTTCGCCAAGATCACCGCTAGAAGGCACAGATGATTGTGGTTTTGCACCATCATCATCATCTTCGGCATCACGTATAATCGCCTCGCCGCGAAGAACAGCATCGATCTCCGGACCGCTGAGCGTTTCATATTCAAGCAAAGCCTGCGCCAGATCTTCAAGCTCATGGGCATTATCAGTAAGAATCTTCTCAGCCCGCTTATAAGCAGTTTCCACAATTCTTCTGATCTCGTCATCCACAATCGCAGCCGTACCATCTGATACGTTTTTAGACTGTGAAACAGAACGGCCCAAGAAAACCTCTTCTTGATCTGAGCCATAATGAAGCGGGCCTAATTTATCAGACATACCCCATTCTGTAACCATGCTTCTGGCAATATTGGTCGCTTGTTTAATATCGCTAGAAGCACCAGTCGTGACCTTTTCCTTACCGAAGATCATCTCTTCGGCAATACGTCCGCCCATTGCCACAGCCAAATCAGCCTTCAATTTTGCAACCGACATAGAGATACGATCTCTTTCCGGCAAACGCATCACAAGACCAAGAGCGCGGCCGCGCGGAATAATCGTCGCCTTATGGATTGGATCTGATTCAGGCTCATGAATTGCAACAACAGCGTGTCCTGCTTCATGATAGGCTGTAAGCTTTTTCTCTTCCTCTGACATCACCATAGATTTGCGCTCTGCGCCCATCATAACTTTATCTTTGGCATCTTCAAATTCCTGCATCGAGACAACACGCTTGCTACGCTTAGCTGCAAGCAATGCAGATTCATTCACAAGATTGGCAAGATCAGCACCGGAAAAACCAGGTGTTCCGCGTGCAATAACCATCGCATCAACATTTTTCGCGTGTGGTACTTTGGCCATATGTACTTTCAGAATCTTCTCACGCCCTGAAACATCGGGCAATGGAATAACAACCTGACGATCAAAACGCCCCGGACGAAGCAATGCAGGATCAAGTACATCCGGTCTGTTTGTCGCGGCCAGAATGATAATACCTTCATTGGTTTCAAAACCATCCATTTCAACCAGCAACTGGTTCAATGTTTGCTCGCGTTCATCATTGCCGCCGCCAAGACCTGCTCCACGGTGACGACCTACCGCATCAATCTCGTCAATAAAGATGATACAAGGGGCATTTTTCTTGGCTTGTTCAAACATATCACGCACACGTGATGCACCAACACCAACAAACATCTCAACGAAATCAGAACCGGAAATAGTGAAGAATGGGACACCTGCCTCACCCGCAACGGCTCTGGACACAAGTGTTTTACCAGTACCCGGCGGGCCGACAAGCAACGCACCTTTAGGCATTTTACCACCCAGTCTTTGGAACTTTTGCGGATCTTTCAAAAACTCAACAATCTCCTGAAGATCGGCTTTTGCCTCATCAATACCGGCAACATCATTAAACGTCACCTTACCGGCAACTTCTGTAAGCAAACGTGCTTTAGATTTACCAAAGCCCATCGCGCCACCGCCACCTTTTGATTGCATCTGGCGCATAAAGAAAATCCACACACCAATCAACAACAGCATCGGGAACCATGACAAAAGAACACCAACCAGATTGATCTGATCAGAATCAAGGCGCTCGGCCTTAATCTGTACACCAGTGCCGCCAATACGATCGACTACATTTTCATTTTCAGGAACAAGTGTCTTAAAGGCATCGCCACTAACGGCGTAATGCCCGGTAATTTGCTGCCCTTTGATTGTGACATCGGTTATGTTGCCCGCAGCGGCCTCGGCCATAAAATCACTATAAGCAAGTGTATTTGAAGAGGCGCCTTGTTTGTGCTGTGTCCCTTGAAACACATTAAACAAAAAGATCAGAAACAAGCCGATCGCAAGCCAAAACATTATATTCTTTGAAAAATTATTCACGGACAAAGCCTTTCTAAAACGTTACCCTACTAAAATAGCCTGTTAGATTTCCTTTTCAATGATTATTATATCATTCTTGAAATCAATCCGGATAGCAAAACCGGATAGTGTTCTGACCTTAAAATCAAGGTCTTTGACAAGACAGGAACACAAATCTTCTAACTTGCTCATGCGTGGCCCATAACCGTTACGTCCGGCGTAACGAACATCATCAACAGCCTTCATTGCCAAAATCATCACGCGAAGCCT
>JAUILO010000034.1 GCA_030432775.1 Alphaproteobacteria bacterium | reverse complement strand
GCCGCGCTTCCAGCTCCTTTAAATCAGAGATAGACGCATAGCTTTTTGCCACTTCGAGTTTAAAACCGGATAATGCCTCACGCATTTGTGAATTTCGCGTCTCGAGCATATCGCGTAGTTTCTGCAAGGCCTTGTCGCCTTCATTCTTATTGCGCCAGACCAGCCAAAACAAACTGCCCAGCGCAGGTAGGTCAACAATAGTCACCCACCAAACCAGATCTTCGGATAATAAAGGCATAACAATATCGCCTCCCTTATTGATACAAATTGAATTTAAATCACCTGCGTTACACTTTGAAATTCGTGTCCGCTTGATGATGGCCATTACCACTTTGCCAGCTTTGGCGGCCAGACATGTAATGACGTTTCAGGCGCACAGGTTCCAATGACAGTGCGCCAGCAACCGCATCAAGCCCATCATCATGATTATTCTTCAGCCCCGGCCGCCACTCCTGCATTTCTGTAAGAAACGGGGTTTTCCGGATATGCTTATGAACATAAAGTGCTCTGGCTGCCATCACCGCATCAAAGCTTTCCATGATCCGCAAATCCTTTGGCCGCGAATTGGACAACTCCTTCACCGCACAAGGCACTCGCATTTCCGCAAGTTCCCGCCTTAAAATATTGGGCAAAAAGCGACCGATACCATTAATCTCTATTGTAACAGAAGGTAGATAAAACCGTTTTGCAATCACCGCCACTTGCCTGCATTGCTGTGTGGCCTCATCAATCTGGCTATCCGGATCAATATCGATATATGCCATATGATGCAGGTAATAATTCCCTTCGTCATCGGCAAATATTATAGCCAAAACAGAGCGGTCACCGCCGGATTTACCAAAAGACGGATCCCACCACGAACTGGCGGACACCATGCGCTTGCCATCTATATACAGCCCCTGCAGTTCGGCGCTTTTATATAGGTCACTATCGTAAAAGCGTAAATTACCAATATCCAGAACGCCATCGGCAATATTCACCGGAATAAGCATCATTTGGCTTTTGAACTTATTTGGTCCGGCAGAACTTCGGATACGCTCTATATCATCCAGACTAAAACGCTCGGGCCACATGCTCTGTCCACATTCATCCAGAACCGGAATAGTCAGGCGCTTATAACCATGCAAATAAGCAATTTCTTCGCCAATTTCCTGACGGGGCGCGGCGGCATAAATCGTAAACCAGCTATGGGGCGTTCCCACATAAAGATTAGTGCCGCCAGGAACCAAAACATAGTCAATCTCATCCAGCCGCTCGCGCAACTCAGCGCGTTTACCCGCCGTATCACATGTTTTCGGCACTTCCACATCATCACAAATGATAACATCCGCTCTGCTTCCTGTAATATTAGAACTCATTCCGCGCGCCAGCATACTCGGATCACGAAGCTCCAAAGAGCGATTAACCGTAAACCTTTCCGTTCCCCATTGATCCAGCTTATCAGGCTTTAACGAACTGGTCAGTGGATGCCGCTCTATAATGCGTTTCACATTACGCACCATCTTCTTGGCGAGCATGGAATCTGCCGCCAAAACCATGAGTCGTAAATTCGGATCACGATAAATAAGCCAGGCCGCAAACAAACCGACAATGGTCGATTTTCCACATGAACGGAACGCCTGTAACAATAAACGCCTGTCGCCCGAATGCCACGCCTGTTCTAGCCAGTCCGCCATTAGAAAATGGATTGATGGCGTGTAAATATTTTGCATACGGTTCCATAAAGCAACAAACATTTTGAACTCTGCTTGATCAGAACACATATCAATTAATCATCCTTACTCTGTTTATCCAGTTTTCCCTTATGCTTTTGGGTTTCTTTATATCGCACCAATTCGTCTTGAGCCTGCTGCACCATAGCAGCCAGAATAACCTGATGGTTTTGATCTTCGCTTTTCTCATTCGGTAAATCCGCCCAGCGTGCAAGTTTTATAAGCAACTCGATATGCGCAATTGCCACTTTGCATGCCGAGTGATGTGCTGAAAACTCCTTCGCTTCTTCTGGCGCGCGCTGTTGTGAAAAACGGTAATATGATTTAAGCGCCTGTGCGATTGCATCGGGTAAGAATCCGGATATATGCATTCGCGTTTCATTTTCTATCGTTTCGTTTGTGGCTATTTCATTTTCTTGATCGACCATTGATACTCCTTGATGATAAAGATCTTTATCCCATAAATGCTGATGCCCATAACGAGCCGGCACGCCCTATATGTGCATTGAAATCACAAACCACTGCCCGCCATCGGACACCATCGTGATAGCTTGATATTGCGCGGTTAATGACTGGTTTGACTGATCAGGGCCATTGCCACCTTGTTCTGTGACCGTCACATAATTAGACGATGAATCGGTCTTTTTAATTGTCACCGTCCGGCCAATCGCGCTCGCGGCATCCGCAGGCGGTAACCGTGTCGTCAATGCGCCGCCATAGCTTGAAACCAGATAAGTATCAACCGACATATCAATATCAACCGTACCGGTCGCATCAATAAAACGCGTATTTCCGGCAACACGGTTTGATGATGTAATAAACCAGCCCGCTCCATTGGATAACACTGTCGCATAATCATCTTCACCGCCAAGCTGCAGGCTCGTACCATCCGGGCCACTGCCTCCATCTTCGGTAATTGTGACAATATTGGCCGAACCATCTTTCTTCTTGATTGTTATCGACACACCGGCACTTTCAGATGCCGCAGGCAGCGCGATCGTAATCGCCCCATTACTCGCATCCACAATATGAACAGAATGTGATAAATCCAGAGCCGTTGTTCCTGCACTATCAATATACTCGGTATCATAGCGCATTAACGTCGCCGTAAGGTCTGTGACACGTGTTTTGCGCAAACGGTTTTTATCCGGTGATCCGGCATTTACCGCATCATACGCACCGCCAGAATTATCCAGTATCGCCGCGCCATCACTTTGTGAAGTTAAGTTAATAATTGATGTTTCAACCGATCCGCTATCCAGCTTGATATTGGGTAATAAGCTGCCACTCGGAGCTTCGGTCAAAATATTCATCAGCAATGTTTTATCGCTATTACCACCCAAACGAATGCAGCTATCCGCGCTTGCAGCCATATTGACCTCACAATCAACAAAGCTGTTATTCAGCGCGCCATATTCAACATATATACCGCTTCCGCTAGTATCAGCGCCCTTGGAATAGGTACGAATTTTTGTAAAGCGGTTCGCATTCGGCGTATCACCAGCGCCGCTTTTCGTAAGATACACGCCATGCGTATTCATTTCTTCGATCAGGATACGGTCAAAATTATTCCAGTAACACGGCTTGTCAGTATCCGTGTACCCATCAAGATGAATACCGATATTCGCGCCATGAACGACAAGATCACCCAGATTATTTTGAACACACGCGCTATCACGGCCATATAGCTTGATCGCGCTAGCACCCTTTTCAAGCCGCAAATAAGCAAGACGGGTAAAACCTTCGGGGATTTCTATCAGATTAAACACATTGGACTGCCCTTTTAAAATTGAAGCCTGACCATCCCCAAATAACGATTTCCCGCCACTTAGTGTAAGTGTTGCTGTAATTAAATACGTCCCTTGCGGCACATAAACATGGCTATGCGCGCTCATTGCCTGTTGAAAGGCCAGTGTATCATCGCTAAGACCATCTCCAATAGCACCGAAATCTTTCACTGAAACAATATCGGAAAATTTATCCGCCGCGCTGCGTAAACTCGCGCCGCTTCCTGATGCCGTATAATCCGGCGATGCCATCGTTCCTTCTGCCGATACCACAGACGGGTTACCATCACCATCAAACCCCAGCACCTTACCAGCGCGCTGCGCTTTGGACGGCAACACAACAACAGACGGGCTTTCCGTATCATCATAACGGATCATACCAGCCTGATCACTGCTTACTTGCTGGATAGCTGCAGTTAGAAAGTCCAGCTCCGTATTGATCGCCTGCGCGGAAAACTCGCCGCCTTCAAGAAAGTCAGTTAATCGTTCCAACGGTAGCCTGCGCTGTATCATAACAATCACGCCATCCACAGGGGCGGTGTTAAAACTAACCTGCCCGCCTTCGGTTGCGCCCGCACCGGAAATGTCAAACCCTGTATATTGCTGCGCTCCGTTGATATAAATATCGATATCCTCAGACGCGAAGATTGGAAATGGAAACGGAAAGACTGTCTCGTCTCCATCGGCAACATAGCGCACAACCGGCTTTATATCCGGAACCTTGATATGTTCTATTGTCATTATAATCCTCTTTTCATTCTGGTCATTTTCTATCCTTACACGGGGATAGCCCTAGAATAATCCTGATGTTGCCCGCTCTAATCTTTGTTGTTCAGCCAGCTGGCTTCTTTGCAAAACATTTAAGCGCTGGGTTGATTCAAGCTCCTGATCCAGTGCCTTACTACGAATGTTATCCAGTCTTTCACGCTCGGTGCGATCTTCTTCGGATTCTTCAAACAACCCCAAAAGCACCGCGTCACTAGACCCACCAGTACTACTGATGCCTTGCGAGGCAAATTGCACGTTTTGACGTGCTACAGCGCGTCTTAACGCAGCAAGTCTATCCGCCTCATCTGCCTGCGCCTGTGCTAATAGTTTTTCGCGCTCCAACGCTGTTGTCTCTTCCAAATTACGCGTTTGTTCAGCCTGTGTTTGCTGCAGCTGACGCAGAGCTTGCTGCTGTGATGCGACAAGATTCTTCTTGTCATCCTTACTCGGGTCGTTAAACGCATTCACAACCTGATTGGCCGCGCCCAATATCGGGGTAACTGCGCCAAGCCCCGGAATAACTGTGCCAAGCGCAGAACTTGCCGATACGATCGGTGATAAAGAGCCCATAATATTTTTCCTTTTCTGATTAATCTAAATTCGTGTTTAGTCATTGACCTTTAATTCAGTGGTCACCGCGAGCAAAGTGAACGGCAATGGCACCGCTTGTTCAATGCGCCATAACGGCTTTGTGCCATCAGCCTGCCAGCCAAGCGCCCGCACGCGCACATCACGGCTAATAAGTGGCTGCGGCGCATCCAAAACAAGATCCTCACCAAATTGACGCAAACTTACATCCTTAAGCCCCCGCCCGACATCAAGGCGCAGCGCTGCTGTTTCTTCCAAACGAAAAATAGCTTCAATCAAGCGAACAGCCCTGCCCGTGCCGCCACCATCAATCACATTGGGCGGCAATGGCTCCACCATATGCGTCTCAGCCAGTCCGATCTGAACATTCTCAGCAGCGGTATCAATAGTGACGCTGCCACTGGCAACGGTTTTATCGGTTTGAACGATACCATCGGCAACAATAGAAACTGTTTTGCCTTCCAAATGATCAAGCCCAGACCAATTCGCCGTGGCGGTTGCCGCATTTCCGGTTAACGCAGAATCCAGATGCAAAGTCTCATCAAGCTGTTCAATGGTATACATCCCGTTACGCAGTACCATGAAGATGACATCCTCACCCACCACCGATACCGAAATAATATCACCATCTGTTTCAAACACCGTCCATGCCGCAACCTTTTCCGCCCTGAAACTTGTCAATGTCGCGACCTTGCCATCATCCCGCACAGTAAACAGCAGACGCTGTTTTTGGTCATAATCCTGATCAACAGGCTTAGTTACAATATCGCGTGAGACCACTGTAAGTTCGGTGGCGCTATAGGCTTGTTCAAGATCTGTAAAAATAAACTCGCGTAGCTCTTGCTGGTTACGTGCAACAAATATGGTTGCCCCATCAACATTGAGTGGCGGAATATGACGTTCAATAACTGATCCGACACGCGTCTGACGCCTGATCTGTACATTTTCAGGTGTTAACGGATCACCCGTTACAATCCATTCCGCGCCAGAGGTAAAGACCTGCAAATCACGGCCTGAAAAGATCCCGCGTATCGCATTGACCTGATCTGACAAAATAGCAAATTCAATGCCTTCATCATCCAGTCCTTCGCCCAGATCAAAATTGAACAAATCACCGGATTTGGAAAACCACAGCCTGTTTGGCAAATCACGACTGCCACCTATAACCAGACGATCCTGATGAAAAGCCACAGACACAGGATAGCCCCGCACAGGGCTAAGTGCGGCTTCTTCCCAATCAATCGTTGCCTCGCTATCCGGCAAATCTTCCACCGCTGTGACGGTCACAACAGTTGGCGAATTATAATCAGTAATCTCCACTTCACTACCCTGCACACGAAGCCGGACACCTTCATGACCTTCGCTAAACACCGCCTCTGATGACGTCAGTGTGATCGTGCCGCTCGTGCCGCTTGGCGTAAGGGTCGCTTCTGATCCGGCGAATTTAAAATAGGGCTGGTGCACGATATTACTATCGGTGAAAAAGCTCCATTCATCCAAAGACCATACACTCCCCGCGCTGCGTGTTAGCTTCAATGGCTTTAAATCCGGATGCACAAGCAATAACGTATCTGCACTTTGTGTCCATGCGATATTTCTGATCTGATCTGCGCCCCACGATGCGCTTAATGTGTCGATTTTTACATCACCCGCATATATGTCGAGTTGCTCATCACTCAGTACCAATAAAAATGTCTGCTCTGTATTAAACTCGAACGCTATTAAACGCCCCGCGCCTGCGACGCTATCAATATAACGCAAACCCGAGCGGCGCGTAATGCCGCCAGTTGGCTGAATGAATACATTGCGCAAGCGAAGCGCACCATTTTCATATGCGCGCAAATCCGCGCGCCCCAATAATTTGCGCGATACTTCACCGGAAGTGAATGTCGTCTTAACCTGTCTCACTCGTGTCATAATGATATTCCGTATTATAAATTCATCTTTAAATCCGTACCGATAGCGGCGCGAATAGGTCTATTCCGTTCTGGCTTTTATCAGCGAGAAGTCTTCGATACGGCCAGGCGTATCTTGCTGCGCATCGATTTGCCGTGCTTTTTCAAACTCCTGATTTGCAAGCCTGAACATGACATCAGCCCGCGAAGTATTCTCCGTAACCGGAATCGTAAATTCAGCAGCAAGACGCGAGATCAAAGCCTGATCAAAATAGGGCGGGAATGTTTCTTCTTCGGGTCTAAAAATATAGGTCAGCAATACCGCATCCGAATTTGTGTGTAATGTATTTTGCGCTACCCGAAAATTCAACCCGCGGCCACGGCCTGATGTTCCAGCCGAAATAGCGCGCAGAAAATCAAGCGGCAGCTGAAATGCGTTCTGGTAATCGGCCAATGGGGGCGTTTCAAGCTTAACCAGCTCTATCTGTGCTGTGGCAAAGCTCCAGCTATATGAAGAGAGATGCGCATCACGCACCGGGCCGAAAATAGCACCGGCAATTTCCGATTCTGCGGTGCCGTCACTAAATGATTGAATAGGCGCTGCGCCAATGCGAATAAGCGCGCGGCTGCATAAAGCGATATCTGATAAAGCCATATTATTTTCCTGTCATTGAATTTGTATGAATATTTCTGTGCCAAACGAGG
This sequence comes from Alphaproteobacteria bacterium, assembly GCA_030432775.1. Taxonomy (GTDB): domain Bacteria; phylum Pseudomonadota; class Alphaproteobacteria; order Micavibrionales; family Micavibrionaceae; genus JASMHE01. The sequence goes on along the minus strand of JAUILO010000034.1, from coordinate 11,084 downwards.
GTTTGCGTAAGTTGCAGGCGACCCGCACGAAAACATCGTACGGATCGCCTGCTTAATACTGATGTGCACCCCAAAGACGGCTTCACCTAGGAAGGGAGAGAGAATCTGACGAGCGAACAGGCTTTGATTTCAAAAATAAAATCAAACTCTAGGCTCAAATCAGTCGCGTCTACGGGGAATAAGCATTACGATGTAAATTGCGTAATGCCAACGCTAGTGCCGTCATTGGAAGTCACTATATAAAAGTTAGTGACTGGTGATGCACCATCGGTATCAATATTGCTAATGATAAGATCATTCACACGGAGCATATCAACTGCGCTATTTAAGTAATTCGCAGCTTCGAGTTCTGTTTCCGTATCAATTGTGGTGTAGTGCCATAACGTAAAGTTATTTGCGTAAGCCAATACACTCAGATTTGAAGATTTAAAACCTTCTGGCATGGGAGTTCTCCTTTAAAAGTAATTGTAAAAAAGGAAGGCGAAAGCCACATACTCCATGCCGCAATCGCCTTCAGGCCAAAGCGCTTTGTTCACTTCACTTCGGCTTATTTATCAAGGGTGTTTAGTGTTTAATCCGGTGTCTCATCTGCTTTGATTTCAACAATACCAGTGGCATCGATTAATTTTGCTCCCTGGCTCATCATGTTGTTCACAAAATGAGATGCACGATCACCATGCCATGTTACATCTGTCTGTACATCCGAACTCACCGCGTGACCGATTGCAGATTTATGATACCAAAAACATGAACGAATATCGTTCCCGTCTATTGGCAAGCCTGAATGGGGGATCCACAAAGTGCCTAACCAGCGCTTGGCTTGGAAATTTGCCTTGAACGGCAACTCATCCGAACCGACATAATCCGCACTGGCAAACTCTTTAAGTGACAAAAGCTCGCTCCACTGTTTCCAGCCGACAATCGCATAACGCTCACCATCATCAGGAACATCCGCATCACCAAGCAAACCCAGAGCATCCATGATTTTATCCAGAGTCATTCCCTGATTACCATCAACAATCTCCTGCCCTGAGCCAACAGCAGCCATTGCATCAATGATCATCTCGTCTGCCTTACGACCAAGCGCATATGCACCCGCATTAGCAATGATCTGACGTTCATCGATATTAGTTTTAAGTTCATCCAATCTGTCGATCCAGTCACCAGCATAAAAATCCTGCAGACTAACTTCGACACTACTGTGATCCAGATTCATTACCGGAACAACACCATGTGTTGATTTGGTCGACGCAGTGCCTTTACCCACTTTTTGAAATACAGCACTAGAGCCATTGACGTTGTTAATTGTGCGCACAGTGTTCCGTAACTTGGAACCTTGGCGCTGAAAAGCCTCATGCACTTCGCGTTCGAATTGCTTCACGAAGGCCTGATCAATAGTTGTGGCCATAATTATAACCTCTTCTTTATGGTTTATATGATTGATTAAGGTTGGATATCGTCGGTTATCACTAGTCATCCCGATGACAAGCATCAGGGCTGAGACATTATGGCCGAAAAGAATATCGTGAAATTCAAGTAACGAAAGGGCAGTCAAGCCGCATGAAGCATGCTTTTTCTGTTATCCATTCTTACTATAAGGAATTGCAAAGACGACGAAGTCCGAATCTCTGAAGTCCGAATCTCTGCGTTTCATTCCGCCTGATTGCTGTTCGTAATTGCGATATAAAATGCCTATGCTCATTACCCAATGAAGATAAGGCCTATACTTTAGATACAGCTGTGGCGTTGACAAGAACCAATTTAGGTTTTTATTCCTAACCTGTCAATAACTTTTTAAGTATTTTTCAATTTTTCTGACAAAACCCTGTTGATCAGATAAATTATAAATATATTTATCTTGCAGAGCCCAGTGTATACAGCTAAATTATGAAAACTCGGGCGAGAATGAATACCACAAATAAATTGTGGGTGTGTGGAAAGGTAGTTACCCCATGTTTCAAGGTTTAATTGAAACGCTGAAGTCTAATGCCAGTAATGACACAGCAACTAACGCGAATAATCTGAGAAATACTCCACGTCGCTACACAGATAAATGTGTGGTGGGTGTTGACGGCAAAATCATGCCTGTTAAAGATTGGAGCCTTGGTGGCTTTTTAGCTACAGCAGATGCACGCTTATATTCTGTTGGCCAGCAAGTTGAATTTGTTTTGAAATTCAAAATCCGTGAAATGATTTTAGACATTCCGCATGTAGGAACAGTTGTTCGTAAATCAAACGAAAAAATCGCTGTTGAGTTCAAACCGCTAAACTCTATCGTAAGAAGACGTTTCCAAAGAATTATCGACGATTCTATTGCCGATGAATTTGCAACGTCTCAGGCATAAGTCACTTTCAGCCTATAAAATTCAGCGTATAAAAACATAACAAATACAAAAAAGCCCCAGCAAGACCCGCCGGGGCTTATTTATATACGCTTAGCAAATATGGCTATACCGACCTTACAATATCTGCTGCAGAATCTGCTCTCTCGTACGGTCATCAAATATTGTGTCATACCAAACCGTCGAAGCAATACGGTTTGCCTGCTCGCTCAGATCACCGCGATCAGAAACAACCTCCCAGCACGCTGGATTTGCCACCTTCATGTTATCCATAAAATATTTGGCATTAAAGACAATCGGCAGCATATCTCCATAATATTTAAGCTTCGGTCCCAAGACGCGGTAATCCATACCCAATATCTTCAGACTCTCAAAATCCGCCGGATCAACTGCCATAACACAATTCAGGCTCTTATTAGCAAGCACTGCCCATAATGCTGCCCGTATCAATCCAACAGGGGCATAAGGAATGCTGCGTCTTAAATATGCAAACCCTTCTTCAACAGCGGCATAACCTTCCTGACGCTGCGTATAACCAGGAAGCACAGATCCATCGCCCTCGCGGCTTCGAAACTTCTTCGACATACATAACCGTGAAATCTCACATACACCGCCAATAAGACGCGGATTAAAAAGCATAGGATGATCACATAGCTCTTGCAGTGGAATAGAAAAAAGTGATTTTTCCTGTCCCGGTATCACAACCCGAACCGTTCCGGCCACCTCACCGGTTGGTATATATATCAATAAGAAATGTCGCGCTCTTTCATCATAAGCATCCATTTCCAAACCTTCCGGAGTGTCGGTAAATAATTTATGTCCATTTTCCTCGCAAAACACCTCATAACGGAGTTTGTAAGCTTGTTCTTTTAAATCATCGGTGTGCGCCTCGACGATGCTAAAGTGCTTTTGATAATGATTATAAAAACTACGAATTGATGCGGTATGTACGCATTCTTTGAATAAAGACGCCATTAGTAATCCTCCATATCTTGTTGAAGTTAAAAACATTTTCATCATGATTTGGAATAGCAGTCCCCAACCCGACTAACCCTAACCTATAGTATAATTATACAGCGGCAGCGATTAACCCGTATTTAATTATGGGAACAATTAAAGATAAATTTGTGTCGATTTTAAACCGCATCAATATATAAAAACCGCTACACACAAAGCATAGCGGTTATCAATCCTCACCATTAAAACAGTGCCTAGTGATCGTGATCGCAATCCGGTCCATGCACATGCCCATGGTCATGGTCATGGGCATGACCACAGCAAGATCCATCCGCAGCATGTTCATGATGATGTGAATGGGAATGCCCACCAAGGCCGGGCAACCCGGATAATGAACCGCCGCCACTTCCAATTGGCATAGTCGTTGAATTTGAAAGGATGCTTTTAATTCTTTTAAAATTACTTGTCATCTTGGTTTCCCTGAATATATAGTCTCAACCCATGTTTGGTATGTATTAGAACACCAGATATAAAAGGTTATAGCGCAAAAGTGAAGAACAAATAACGCTGAAACACACAATCAGCCGCAAAAAGCTTGCCTATAAACTTCATATCCGCTAACGTCACATCCCATCACTTAACATAATAACAAAAACAGGACTTCGATGACTTTTTTCTCAGGCTGGCTTGGCTCTATTTTCTCGGCAGGTGTAAATTATACACTGCCTTGTGAATATGAGCCCCGCGCCCCCATCGCCAAGGATCTGCTCAACGCCACCCGTTGTGGGTCGCCGCGCCAAGCGAGTTTGATGGGGCGTCTGCATAAAGAAGGGAAAATCACACCTGAAAAATTCCAGCGCTATATGGAGCATCTAAGCCGCGGCATAGATTTCATCCATGACCGCTATGGCTCGCACATCGATACCATCTCAATTATTGATGATGAACTGCCGATACATGTCAACCACGACCGTGATACAAAAGAAATAACGCTCGTTATCACCTTGAGTGACGTTGAAGAGCTGTGCGAAAATTACGATACACCGGATCAATTGGTGCAACAATCCAAAACCGAACCACATGGCGTAACCGCAGAACAAATGACAACACTTTACGGCGTCGAAGAAGCTTATCACGCCTATCAGCTGCGCAATCATTACGAAACATACCAGCCACATCTACAACCATTGCAAAAACCAGATTATTATAATGCGGATTACAAAAACAATCCGATAGAAAAGGATGCGGAAACTATCGTCAGAATAGCCGCTCTGTCTTTTGGTTACTGGGAGATCGAACCACAGCCATCGACAGCGCCAAAACCTGATAATACACAAGGCGCATTTGTGATATAAAAAACAAGCAAGATCGATAAAGCAAAACAAAACCAATAGAAAATGGCTGCCCCGCAATTCATATATAATCCACCCAAAGACGCGTTAAACATTCTGCATCAGGATGATGATTTGCTTGTTTTATCCAAACCCTCCGGTTTACTCAGCGTTCCGGGGAAAGCTTCAGAACACGCGGACTGCCTTGAAACACGTGCAAAGGATCTATTTCCATCTGCCTTGCTTGTACACCGGCTGGATATGGACACATCAGGTATCTTGATTATGGCGATGAATAAACTAGCCCAAGCCAATCTTGGTAAACAATTCGAGCGCCGCCGCACGCAAAAATCATATATAGCAAGAGTTTGGGGGCATATTCAGCACAGCGCCCATGGCAATGGCAATGCCAGTACCGGTGCCGGTGACATTGACTTGCCGCTTATATGTGACTGGCCCAACCGCCCGAAACAAATGATTTGTTACGAAAACGGCAAACCCTCACAAACGAGTTGGAAAATCATAAGCCGTGATACAGATCCACAAAGCGACATACAATCAACCCTTGTGCATCTCACACCGCATACAGGGCGCACACACCAGTTACGCGTACATATGCTGGCGCTAGGCCATCCAATATTGGGAGACAATCTCTATGCCCATCAAGATGCATTAAATGCCGCGCCGCGCTTGTTGCTTCATGCGCGATGGCTCAAAATATTTCATCCCGCTGACGGACGGGAAATCGATTTTACTGATGAGATAACGTTTTAAAAACAGCATATGTTTTACAAGCAAGGCTGCATAACAGGCGCTCTTGGCACTGATAAAAGCTTATCGACAGACTTGTTCAGCTTCTTCACACCCACAGAATCAAGCACCGCATCTTCCGGTGGCAAGAACTCCGATAAGCACAAAACATCTTTGGTTTTGCCTTCATTATGTGCGTCATAAATCTTTTGTATTTCTGCCCTTACATCTTCTTTTGTGACAGGCGTCAGGCTATTTTCTACGACAAAATCTTCAATACGGGAGATAACTTCACCATAAGATTTTTTGTAATTTTCATGACTATCTTCGTAACAGGCATGCAACAAATTATTGATTTCCGAATAAACCATAAGCGCGCATTTCAATGCACCCAAACCGCTCTTATCAACAGCTGTACCATCGTCGGAAATACGAATATCCCCTTCAAGCGTTATTGTCTTCACGCCGTGCTTTTCTGTAATCTTCACTTCCGGTCTTTTGCTAACAATGTCCCATAAGGTTTCATCCGCCGCATATGCAGGAACACCTGTCTGTATATAGACAAAGCAACTAACAAGAATAAGGGCGAGATATTTTTTCATGATGTCTAACTCCTATTTATCGCGCGAAATAAATAATCCGTATCTAAGTAAAAATAGTTTAGCGCTGGGTTCTAACGTAAACAATAATGGAAACACAAAGCCAGGCCATAGAAACCAATAGTAATAAATTGACAGTTTCCAAAAAGGGAAAGCTACAAAGGCGATCAAGCGATGTGCAGTAAATTTTCTCGGAGAGCAGCTGTATTGAAACAAACAATGGAAAGGCCCAACCAAAAATGACGAATGTCTGTAGGTATTTCATCAAATATTTCATCGCTATACTCCCTTTATTCCCACTCAATCGTGCCTGGTGGTTTGGACGTAATATCATAGACAACGCGGTTAATGCCGCGCACCTCATTGATAATGCGTGTTGAAACACGGCCTAAAAATTCATGTTCAAACGGATAATAATCCGCCGTCATACCATCCGTTGATGTCACAGCACGCAGCGCACAAACATATTCGTAAGAGCGCGCATCCCCCATCACGCCAACTGTGCGCACAGGTAAAAGCACAGCAAATGCCTGCCAGATTGTATCATATAGGCCTGCTTTACGAATTTCATCCAAATAAACAACATCAGCCTTACGCAGAATATCCAGCTTTTCAACTGTAATTTCACCCGGAACACGAATCGCAAGCCCAGGCCCGGGAAATGGATGACGACTCACAAAATCATCATGCATGCCAAGCGCACGACCCAAATCACGAACCTCATCTTTAAAAAGCTCACGCAGTGGCTCTACCAGATCAAGATTCATACGCTCCGGCAATCCACCAACATTATGGTGACTTTTAATCGTCACACTAGGGCCGCCCGTAAATGATACGGATTCAATAACATCGGGATATAACGTCCCCTGAGCCAAGAACTGCGCATTCCCAACTTCGTTATTCGCACAATCTTCAAATACTTCAATGAATGTACCGCCGATAATCTTTCGTTTTTCCTCCGGATCACTCACCCCTGCAAGTTTACCCAAAAACAAACCGCCAGCGTCCTTATGAATAAGCGGAATATTGTAATGATTGCGGAATAAATCAACGACCTGATCACTTTCGCCTTCGCGCATCATGCCCGTATCAACATAAATACAAGTGAGTTGCTCACCAATAGCTTCGTGTAACAACACAGCCGTAACCGATGAATCAACGCCACCTGATAACCCGCAAATCACGCGTCCCTTACCGACCTGCGCGCTGATTTTTTCGATTGCCTCATCACGAAATGCCGCCATAGTCCAGTCACCTGCACAGCCACATACTTCATGTGTGAAATTCTTGATCAGTTGATTGCCATGCGGCGTATGCACCACTTCGGGGTGGAACTGCACAGCGTAAAATTGTTTGTCTTCATGAGCGATGAATGCAAATGGCGCACCTTCGGATTTTCCGATAACTTCAAACCCTTCAGGCAGGCTCACCACACGGTCACCATGGCTCATCCAGACTTGCTCATGTGCGCCTTTATGCCACAGACCTTCGGTAATCGCGGTATCGGCCACAACATCAACATGAGCGCGACCAAATTCACTATGATGTCCGCTCTCTACCTTACCGCCAAGTTGCTCAACCATAGTTTGTTGGCCATAACAAATACCAAGCAACGGAACGCCCATTTCAAAAACAATCTCCGGCGCACGCGGGCTATCGGCCTCTGTCACACTGGCAGGGCCACCGGATAAAATAATACCTTTGGGATCAAACGCAGTAATGCGCGCGGCATCTGCCTGATTAAACGGCCATATCTCACAATACACGCCATTCTCGCGAACACGCCGTGCAATAAGCTGAGTGACTTGCGAACCGAAATCAATAATCAGAATTCGTTCGTGATGTTTACTAACAATTGGCTGTATAGATTTTTGTACGCTCATAAGGCTGTATTTAATACCATATGGCCAAAAATACAATGCTTAAATTGCTTCACTTAGCGCTTAAATTACCTCGCATGGCTTAAAATTGCCGCAATGCACACTTGCCCGAATACACGCTCTATTAAATAGCTTAAGCAGCGGGCGTGTGATGCCTTGACTTTATAGATGTGATTTTCTCTTTTTCGGTTTTATCTTCACCGCTGGCTTTCGCGCCATCGTGTTCTGTCTTATCTGCATTCAATGCTGACTCTTCATTACTATCAGCGCTCTGATTAAATCGTGCCGAAAACCCCAATGAATGCGAACCGATACTGCGCAGAGGTTCCATGTAAATGAAATGGAATGATCCCTGCTCTCTTTTCTTGAACATCATATGTTGACGGCTGCGGTCAAACATCAATGCCTCACTGGCGGGACCGGTAAGTGAATCGCGTATTCTTTCGGCAATAGACGAACCGATACGTTGTAACTGATCATCTGTAATCAGCATTTCAAATGCTTTTTGATGGTTATCATCCGTACCACGCGCCGGATCATGACCAGACAAAACATTGGTGAAATTACGGCCCATACGGCCATAATGCCCCTCTGTACCGCCATCCATCTCATCCAGCGAATACAGGCGTTCCATCACAGTAATATGAAGATCACCATCATCAATTTCGTCATAAATTTCGGGAAGCATTGTATTTTCCTGATCTTCAAGACATATACGTGCAAACGCCTTGGATGAAGCAGGATCAGCAGATATAACGAGCATTTTCTCGTTATCTTCCGAGGCAAGGTAGCGTACAAACTTATCTTCACTGGTGTAGATTAATGTGTACCCTTGTTCCTCTAAGTCCTCTGATTTTTTCTGTAAACTTTCTAGTGTCATTCTTACGTACCTTACTAGAAACTTACGTTACTCCTGTTTTTTTCGCATTGCAAACTTTTCGGGATAGCTGATCACAAACACACAAAATACTATTTAATAACAACACCTTGGGCGAACGACATTATTTTTATTTGCGTCATAAAAGGAATAGGAATAGTGCGCCGCCCAGCATTATAAAAACCAACTTTGCAAGAATGACATCATATCATTCAGATCCAGCGCGCCTGCTACCCCATCCTTCGCGCCAGTATTGTTTTTGGCTGGGCCGCTCCGACATATGATTTTGCCTATGGTCTTGGAAGCGTATCACTTGATATGAAAGAGCACTTTGAGGCCTGCCAGCAAACACATAAAATTACAGCGGATATAAATTACAGCGGGTATCTCGCATAACGTTAGCTACGATCAGATCAATGGCATGTATCAATGCCTGAAAACGTCTATCGCGCGCAAATAACAGCAACGCATACATCATAAAGGCGGAATGAAAGATCTCTTAATTGCCTAAGCAGCCTCTTCATCTTCGCTACCTTCGGACACAGCACTTGCTTTACGAACAAGAACAGCAGAGAAAAACCCATCTGTTTTATGATTACGCGGGGTCAGGCGCATATAATCGCCATCACAAGGTGGCTTACCTTCCGGCCATGCCTTTGCAAGCGGCAATAATTCATAATCATCATGACGCGCCAAAAACGAATTGATCTGGTCTTCGTTTTCTTCAGCCAGGATTGAACATGTCGCATAAACCAACCGTCCACCAGGTTTCACAGATTTTGCAACCTTATCCAGAATTTCTGCCTGAACCTGCTTCACTTCTTCAAGTGACGGGCCATAAGAAAACCAACGCAAATCCGGATTACGGCGCCATGTGCCTGTGCCACTACACGGTACATCAATCAACACAACATCAAACGTTCCCTTCTGACGGCGGAACCACTTACGGTGACGTTCATCACTCATCGGACGGATCTCGATATTATCCAGCACAAAAGCCTTACGAAAACGAGGCTTGGCCTTTGCTAGACGGCGCTCGTCTATATCACTGACGACCAACCGACCTTTATTCTGCATTAATGTTGCAAGCCCCAAAGACTTACCACCACCACCTGCGCAATAATCTAGAACCTGATTACCCGGTTTGGCATCACATAAATACGCAATAAGCTGCGAGCCTTCATCCTGTATCTCGACCCAGCCTTTGTTAAATGCCTTGGTTTTTGACAAAAATGCCTTGCTGCGAGCCCGCAATCCCCATGGCGAATATTCACACGGGTCGGTTTCAACATCATCCTTAGCCAAATATTCAACCACCTGCTCAACAGATTTCAATCGCGTATTAACCCGTAAATCCAGTGTCGCAGGTTCTAACATCGCAAGCATCTCCGGCGCGAAATCATCCCCGTAAAAAGTGCTTAATCTTTGCGCATATTCTTCCGGACATTCAACCTGTACATGCTCCGGCATTTTAGAATGCGCCATCCCATCCGCCTCTTTATGGCGGTTTAAATATTCCATATAGGATTTTTCAGCTTCGGTTAATTCATCCGCAGAAAACTGCCCGCCATTAAAGAGCTGCACAATATCATCAACAGACTGCCCTTCGCCCAAAACAAGCCATGTTAAAATAATGCGTCTTGAATTTGGATGTGCGTCAACTTCGGCGATCCACCATGATATGCGGGCATAGGCACGCATGATATTATAACAACGTTCAACAATATCCTTACGATCCTTCGACCCAACATAACGTCTATGGCGCATGTAATCGCCGATAACGCGGTCCATCGGGACATGGCTATCTTTAATACGTTCCAGAATTTCAATGACGGCGTTTACGCGTGCTGCTGGGGTCATAAGTTTCTCTTGGTCATAATGTTAATCCGGCACAGACCGGATATGGATATTGCATGAGTTTTATATCATTTTGCTCTAAGAACAAGTACTTTTGATGAATGATGCCTTTTGCAAATAAAGCTTTGCGCTGTTTTGCGGGCATTCTCATCCGGTACATCCATCATAAAAGATCTTTTGTTTTGCGCCAGCCATAACAGATTTCCTTCAAACGACTTGGCCCCATTTCAATCATCTGTTTACCGCAGCGCTGACCGCCTTTATTTCTATAAAACGATACGGCACGTACATTATTCTCCAACACCCACAGACAAAGCGATTCATGTCTCATCTCCGCCAGCCTATGAACAGCAGCCCTGAATAAAGTCGCCCCCACCGACTTCCCCCAATATTCCTTGGCAGCATAAAACGCAAATATTTCTGCTGTATATGGCGGACGAATAGGCGAACAACCGGGCGGCGCTGTCCTCAATTTACCAAAATTGATAAAC
>JAUILO010000033.1 GCA_030432775.1 Alphaproteobacteria bacterium | reverse complement strand
GCGGCTTATTGATCATCTATTGCGTATTGAACATAAGCTTGACCGTACGGCGAGGAAAACACAGGCGCTGCATGCTGGTATGCGACAAGACGAAGGTCACTCATAAGAACAACATCATAAAAGATAAGTAAGGACAAAGAGATGAAAACACTGATCCCTGATCAATATAGGGCGCAGGTTATAAGCCTGTCCAATAACCCTGAAAAGGCCTTTCGTAAAGAATTGGAAGTCGATGTACTCGCCCGCACAATATGGGGCGAGGCGCGCGGCGAGGGCAGCGCGGGAATGAGCGGAGTTGCCGCCGTTATTATGAATCGCCTGCGTATTGCCGAACATCATGAAGATGGATATTGGTGGGGGAATACCATTATTCAGATTTGCCAGAAACCATATCAATTTAGTTGTTGGAATGTTGATGACCCGAACCTGTCAAAGCTTTTGGCTATGGATGAAAGGGATTTATATTTCACGACGGCAAAACGTATCGCGCGGCGCTATGTCTATGCGCGCGGTGATGATGTCACGGGCGGCGCGACACATTACCATGCACGCGGCATTACGCCATCATGGGCTGTGCGGGAAAAACCTGTGGCGGTCATTGGTAATCACATTTTCTATGCGCTGGTAGATTTGCCTGAGCATGACGGGAGGTAACATGGTTCATCCATTATTGTTACAGTTCGGCATTCCGGCGCTGGCCAATATTTTATCCGAGGCACTCACGGGTGTTGATCATCCGGCGGCTAAAGGTGTGTCTAGCGCCTTAACACAATTTCAGGACGCACTCATGAATGGCGTTATGGATAGTGAGCAAATTGCAGAAGCCAATCGTCATGTTGAAGCTATGGCAAAGATACAGGCCGATTATTCGCAAGATACGCTGGATATGATTCAGCAAACAATCCGGACTGAAATTGCCTCGGAGGATAAATTTATACGGCGTATGCGACCGACATTCGGATATCTTATGGCTGTCACATGGACAGCACAGATGCTTGCGCTTGCATATGTGATTGTATTTCGGACGGGCGAGGCGAGCCTTGTCTTACAAGCGGTTGAATCGCTTAGCATGATTTGGACAGTTGGTCTTTCTGTGCTGGGCGTTTACGTTTATAAGCGCAGCGAGGATAAAAAAACGGTGAGCGCGTCTATTCCGGCAATGACGGCAGCCATTGTCAAAAAGAGCGCCGATGGTTTAACGACGGATCAAACGGCAAAGCTTGCTGGTGAAGGTGGTGCGGCTCGGGCTGTAGAAACTATGCAATTGAATGAGTAGGGCTTGTTGTTAGCTGACTGGCGGGGTGAGCTCGATCCCCTGTTTTAAAAAGTGTTTCTTCTCGGATGTAATGAGGTAAACTCCGGCCGTGACAACTATGGATCCACCCAGAATAGTTGCGTTTCCAGGAATGTCGCCGAATATAAAATATCCGAATATAGTTCCCCATAAGAGCTGAATATAGCAAAATGGTGCAACGGCGCTGGCCGATGGCGCTCTGGCGAAAGCCTGCGCAACGCAAATCTGCCCAATCATAACCAATAGCGGAATGACAAACACCCATATGAGTTGCGGTTTAAATTCCGGTATTTCATAGTTGAGCGCAAAAAGAGGAATATTTGATATCAAAATGAAGATAAACGGGGTGAGTGCATAAAGCGGTAAGGGGTCGTCTTCGCCAATTTTTTTTGCAATTAGATTGCTCGTAGCCAGCAATATAGACGTGAAAAATGCGAAGATGATGCCGATATTGAATGAAGAAAATTGTGGACCCGCTAACACAATAATACCGGCAAAGCCCAGACCAATGGCAAGGACGCGGCTGGCTCTGAGTTTTTCTTTAAATATAATGGCTGAACCCGCTGTTAGAAATAAGGGTGATAAGAAGGCGATGCTATAAAAATCAGCTAGCGGAATACGCGATACGGCGTTCAGAATAAACATGGCATTAAGGGCAACAGTGATACCGCGTAAGATATGCCATTTGAGTCTTGCGCGGTCATAGCGATGTTTTTTGTATTTGACGAACAGCCAGATAGCGCAGACAAGCGTACCGATCGCACCTTCCACCAATAAGATGAAGCTCTGGTTATAGTGAGATACGACAAACTTCATAGTCGTGTCGGTGATGGCGAATGATGTCCATCCGGTGATCCCGATTATAATAGCTAGGATGTTTAAATTGATACGGTTGCTTTGCATTTGGCAACCGTATCAGAGTTATTGTGAAGCTTCCATAGTTATCAAGTGGCTCTTACATATGGATAAGATGACCATTTACGATATAGTGCATGGTCACCGCGGCAATATAACCAAGTGCGATAACCGGTGTCCATTTCAAGTGGCTAAAGAAGGTGTAGTAACCACTTGCTGTGCCCATAAGGGCAACACCTGCTGCAGAACCAATCGAGAGTAAGCTACCGCCGATACCGGTTGTAAGGGTAATGAGTAGCCAGTGAAAATGTGATAGCTCGGGGTTCATGCTAAGGACCGCAAACATAACCGGAATATTATCGACAATTGCCGAGATAAGACCCAGGGATATGTTTGTAAAGTCAGCGCCCATTTCGCCATATAGAGTATGGGATGCAAGATCAAGATAGCCGATATAGCCAAGACCGCCGACACTGAAAATAACCCCGAAGAAGAATAGCAATGTATCCCACTCCGCAGAGGCTACGATATCCAGAATATCAAAGTCTTCGTCTTTATCCTGACCGAATTTGCGGATGTAGTAAGCTTTGAACATCAAGAGTGATAGACCTGTCATCATCCCAAGAAATGGAGGCAAGCCAAGGAATTGTTCGAAACTAACAGCCATAACGATTGTCAAAAGGCCAAGACCGATAATAGTTTTTGCCCCTTGTCTCATCGTGGTTTTTTCCGTTAAAGCGGCCGGTTTTTCTTTAGGGACAAAGAAATGCATAATGGCAGCTGGAATAATGAAACAGGTCAGTGATGGAATGAAGAGTGTAAAGAACTCGAAAAATTCGGCTTTACCAGCTTGCCAAACCATAAGTGTTGTAATGTCGCCAAATGGGCTGAACGCGCCGCCGGCATTAGCCGCGTTAACAATATTCACACATGCAATGACAATGAATTTTGTGTTACCAGCACCCACAGCCATTACAACAGCACCAAGAACCAGTGCAGTTGTCAGATTGTCCGCGATAGGTGAAAGCATGAATGCGCCAATACCTGTAGCCCAGAATAGCTGTCTTAATGTAAAGCCAGCTTCGACCATTTTCATTCTCAATACATCAAATACGCGGCGATCTTCCAGGGCTGCGATGTAGGTCATTGCGGCAAGAAGGAAGAGCAAGAGCGAGCTGTATTCCTCAAGACCGTGGTGAACCGCATTGCGCACATCTTCATGCGTTGCCCCATATTTCGGGGCAATGAGCGCGATACAGACCCAGATTGCGCCAGCACCCAGCAGTACAGGTTTTGATTTTTTTAGATGTGTTTTTTCTTCAACCAGAACCAGAAAGTAAGAACACACAAAAATAACCAGACATATAATAGCGCCGATATCATTACCAAAATATAGAGCTTCCGTTGTTTCTGTACCACTTGGCGCGCCACTGGCAAGTGCAGGGAAAGCAAAGCCAAAAGCACCGAGCAATGAAATCGCCATAATACTTAGCAAGAATGTAACTTTTTTATTTTTAATATGTGGCATGGTCACTCTTAATTAATGTTGGGGTTGTTTGAAATTTTAGAGCCTAAGTTCGTCGAATTAAAGGTTGTACAAATCGAGGTTTACAACATTTGTTTATTCATGACTTTATGGCTCCTTCATATAAAAATGTGGTGAGAGTATGTGCCGCGCGTTCAGCGGCACTCTGCTTTTGAACATCAAAAGTATACCTTAAAATTTCTTCTTGTATAGGTTTATAGTGATAAAATTGCTGCTGCGCAGCGTTAAGTGCAACCTTGAGTTGATCGATGGTGGTTATGACATCTCCGGTTCTCCAGTGCAGGTGTTGTTCGCTGTTTTCCCAGTCTTTTACATTATGTGCATTGATGAAGATACAAGGGCGCGGTGTGTGTAGGAATTCATATATCTGGCTGCTGACATCTCCCAGATATATATCGGCCTGTCTTGTGTATGTCATGTCAATGCTGGCCTGACTTCCTGTATCGACAAATATATTCGGACATGATTCGTATTCATCAAGGGCAAAGGCGTTATGACGCAATGCGCGCTCATATAATATGATATGTGGCGCGAATATTAGATTGTAGTTCTGGTTTTTCCGGAAGAACTCCAGCACTTGCCGCCCGTATATTTGCCATGAGGATTCTGTGTTCTTGTAATGCGGGTTGTAAATTACAACAGGTTTTCCGTTTGTGAAAATAGGCTGTGGCGGCGGCAGCTTATCGATAATGTCGAATTTGGGGTAGCCAATTATAGCAATTTTTTTCGAATCAATATGAGGGCCGCTCATCAGGCGGTCTTTCATTTTCTGGCCAGATGCCAGTATCAAATCAAATTTCTGATTACTTTCATCAAGTCCTGTATCACGGTCACCCGCGCCGTGACGAATACGGACAAATTTCAACTTCGATAATCGGTGTTTCTTTTTAAGCTGCAGGCTGTTTTTCTCGGGAATGATAAGAACATCCATGTCCTTGAATATCTTGGTGTTAAATTCCAGAATCGCGCGTTTTCGTATCAGAACAAATTTTTTGATATATGGGTCTATGGCGTCAATAAAGGCGGGGACATGCGCGCGTAATAATTTGCAGTTATTATCAGGCCAGTGCGTGCCCATTTGTTTTGCGATCTGGTATAGCTCATCGGTTGCGGCGACAATAGTGACCTGATGTTCGGGGTGGCGCGAGGAAAGCTCATAGGCAATCGGCAGGCTGTGATAGGCCTGATGTCCTGCATAGTGATTAAGTAGGAAACCGTAATGCATTTAATTGGTTGCTCCTGTTGTCTGCTGGCTGGCGGCTTTGACGGACATTAAATATCTGGCGCTGAATATCCATAGTAAACACGCATTGACCAAACTATACGTTATCATGGCAAGCCCGGCACCTATTAGATCATAAGAGCTTGCCAGAACAATAAAGGCGATACAATACAGGCTGATGGCTAGAATTTTTGTGATCACAGTTTCTTTAATGCGCTGGGCAGAAACCAGCATTGGTTCAAGCGGAAATGCAATAATTTGCAGCAGGCCTGCTACAGCCAGCGTGATCATGACAGGATAGGCGTTTATATATTCTTCACCGGCAATCAGGGTAATGACGTATTTCCCACCGAAAACCAGTATTGTAAATAATAACCCCGATGCGCCAAGCGCGATAATAGAGGTCTGCAGTATTACTTTTCCGGATTTGTGATGTTCACCACTGGCGGATAATTCTGCCATATCTGTGTAAATAGCCGGTGTTAAAAGCTTGCTGGCCGGTTTGCTAATGATATTGGAGATTTGCTGTCCCACGCGATATAGACCGGCACCTGACGGCCCCAAAAGCCAGCCACATAATACCGTGGCGAGTTGATGGTTGTTGATGTTTAAAGATGTGCTGATATTTGTGCCGATAACAAAACGCCATAATCCGTTTTCCGGTTTGATGAAATGTTTGATGGATAGGTCAATGTGACGCAGTAGGTCTTTTTGTTTTAATAGAGCAATAGATAAATATATTCCCGCTAGTCTTCCGGCGATTAAAGCGATGAGCCAGAGCCAGATAAAATTGATAAGCGCGCCATTTGTGGAAAACAGAAACAACGCCCCTGCAAATCTGATGACAGGTTCGATGACTGTTTGAACACTGATTAAATCATGGCGATCGAATAATTTTAATAATCCTTCCGGTACAGAAGTCAGGATTAAAATGACTATGCCCAAAACGTATATTCTGACCATTGGCACGAGTTCTAAAGGGATGTGAAGCCAGTCTGCCATGCGGGGAATGAATGCCTGTAAGATGATAACTCCAGCAACACTGCTTAGTATGTCAAGCCAGACTGAGAAAGAGATTGAATTATTAAAACGATCCGTATCGTCTTCTTTTATTTGTTTTGCGCCAAAACTTAAAACGGCTTGCCAGGTTTGAAAACGGATAATCTGGGCTGCGGTTAAAGCCAGCCCATGGATTAAAACCAGATACCCGAAATTTTCAAGGCCAAGGGCTCTGGTGGCAAGTGCCAGATATGCAATCGATAATATGGCCTGTGTACCACGGCCAAGTAATAAAATACCGGCATTTTTAAATGGCCGTACCCATAACTTATCACTCCATAATTTTGTCTTCGCTGTGTTCATAAACACCAGTTTACCTGTTTCAATGCCGAAGTATATATTTCGATATGATATATTTTGCTCTGTATTTTGATTTTACATGCTTGTTATCCGGCGCATGGAAAGTTAAATTAATGGCATGACTCATGATACTTTAAAAGCATTTGGTTATCCGGACACGATAATTTCCAATTATCAGAACTGGGTTGTATTATTAAGCCCCCATCAGGCAACATTGGGTGCGCTTGTTATTGTTCATAAAAGCGAGGCCACAGCGTTTTCCGAAATTGATAGTGCGTCTTTTGCAGAACTTGAAAATGTCATCAAGGATTGTGAAGCTGTGCTGGGGCATATGTTTAGTTACCAGAAGATCAATTATATGATGTTGATGATGAATGACCCGCATGTTCATTATCATGTTATTCCGCGCTATGACTCGGTGCGTTCATTTCATGGACTTGATTTTGAAGATCTTGGCTGGCCTGCATTGCCACAGCTTGGCGCAGGGCATAAGCTCAATGATCAAATCCGCGCGGCGCTTACGACCGATATTAAAGATGTCTGGTCCAAGTATAAAGAACTGTCTTTTGATGATGTCAAAACCTCAGGCAGGACTGTGTAGAGTTATAACTGAACGGAATTTAGGGCATATTTGTTTTTCGCAGTAATGTCTTTTTTAAGGTAATATCATTTATGTCTACTGCATTTTTACCGTCTTCAACTTTATTCCGGTATACCTTGTCCTGCATCATTGTTCCGTTTTTGATGGGGACGATGGTGATTTTGATGGCTTTGTCGCTGGAACGTTTATTGCGCCTGATCGAGCTGGCTTCGACCGAAGGGGCTGGTATTGCGATGGCACTTAGTCTTTTATCATATTTACAGCCCCATTATCTGGGACTTGCCGTTCCGGCAGCCTCTTTTATGGCGGTGTTGCTTGCTGTGCGTAAATTATATGATCATTCCGAATTCGTTGTCATGCAATCTTCCGGTATTGCACCGATAAAGCTGCTTATGCCTATTGGTATATTTGGCGTTGTGATGATGATTGTCATGCTGATTCTTGTCGATTTTGCACAGCCTCATGCTCGCTATGCCTATCGCTCATCGGTCGAATTTTTGAAATCAGGTGGTTCGGCCTTTCATTTAAAACCTCAGGTTTTTCAAAAAATCGGTGATAATATGACGATCCGTGCAGAGCGGGTGAGTAATAATGGTTTGACATTACAAGGGGTGTTTATTGATCGTAGAACATCGGCTAATACGAAATCGACAACGAGCTGGCACGCTGATCAGGTGCTGATTACTGCGGAAAAAGCGGTTTTGAAGAATTTGAATGAAGACGATCAGTATGGCTCGGCGGATAAAGAACATCCGGCGCGCTTTGGTTTGATTTTAACCAACGCAAAAATTATTTCGACCAAAGACGGACAGCGCCCATCTCTATTAACCGTTAGTCGTTATCCTTTCGAGATACCGATGAAAAGCATGGCTTCGTATTCGGTGCGTGGTGAAAACGAGCGCGAATTAACGCTGGGTGAGTTGTCACGCGGCGGTGTGCGCGGTGTGAGTTTGGAGGTGGAAGGAAAAATTTTACAAGTCGAAAAACATGCTCGCCTTGTGCAGGCTTTTTCTGTGCCGGTACTTATATTGCTAGCTGTGCCGCTGGGGTTAATGGGCGCGGGACGCACAGGACAAGCCATTGGTTTGGTATTGGGCTGTGTTGTACTGGTTTTGTATGAAAAGCTTTTGGGCTTTGCTGAGGCGTTCGCGATATCCGGTGATTTATCTGTCTATGTCGGTTTATGGGGAAGTTTCGCGCTTTTATGTTGTTCGGCCATATTATTCAATATATTCAAGCTAGAGATTTTAACGCGCTCGCAGATTAGTGAATATCTGCAAGGGTTTAAAGGGGAGCGCGTATAGTGAAAAACACGCTGCCTTTATATATGATGAAGTCATTTTTGAAGTCTTCCTTGCTGATTGGAGGGGGCTTATGCGGCTTGCTTCTTATTTTTGATTTGTTGGCCAATATGAATGATGTGATTGCGCCCAATGATAGCGTGATGAAGCCGTTATTTTATTATATGGCTTTGCGTTTAAGCGATATTATCGTCCTTGTCCTGCCGCTGGCGGCATTGATGGCGGCGCTGGTTACAATTATTCAAAAGGTGTCCTCGCATGAAATTGTGATCATGCGGGCGGCTGGTATTCCATCCTATCATATCACGGCGATGTTGATGGGCGGTGCTGTGGTTTTATGTGTTTTGCAGTTTTTAATGATGAACTATGTTCAGTCATATACGGCAAAACAGCTACAGGACTGGCAAAACCGTGATTACAGGCTTAGCGCATTAAGTGGTGATGATGATAAAGAAATTAACTGGGTCGCATCGGGTGATCATCTTGTTTATATCGGTTCTTCATCGGTTGACGGACAATTGTTGAATGATTTGAAAATTGTTGAGCGTGATGATAACGGTCAGCTCGTTAGCTATCTTGAAGCGGTGCAGGCGGTGTATCGTGACGGACAATGGACCTTATTTGATGTGTATCAGCCAGCCATGGGCGATGCGCAGGATACGCAGATACAGGAATTATCGCTGGATCTTGGGATTGAGCCATCGCTGTTTTCCCGTCTTGCTGATCGTTCTGTGGAATGGAGTGTCGGGGATTTGGTCAATGTTTTGCATAAGGACGAGTTGCAGGATAAACCGGCTTATGTGTATAGCTTATGGCTGCAAAGAAAATTCGCAGCACCGATCGGTGTTTTGGTTATGGTTTTGCTGGCGATGCCGCTGGCTATTCAAATTGCGCGGCAATCGTCATTTACTATGCATATATCTTACACAATAATCGCCGGATTTGCCTTTTTTATATTGGAGCGTTTATTTGAAACGATGGGCGAGGCGGGAACGATACCGTCAGTTGTGGCTGCGTGGACGCCTGCGATGTTGTTTGCGATGTTATCATCATGGCTGCTATTGATGCGCGAAGGTTAGACGCTATATCAGCTAAGCCAAATGGACTGGTTTAAGATGCTGGTTTAATGTTGCGGGTCAGATGTTGTTGATTTGTTTAAACCGCGCTATAAGTTAGTGATACTAGGAAACTCTATAAATATTATACGGATAATAAGATGAAGATTGACTGGAAATTCTGGGACCGTGATTACAGGCTGGATAAAATGTCGCTTGGCGAGCTTACCATTGCCTATTTTCTTTATCCGGCAATTCAGACATATCTGGTTCTTGGCATAACCAGCATGGTTTTGGCGTTTTATTGGGGTATTGGAGCTGTGCCGCTTATTGTATCTGTGGCTGCCGCCATTGTTTTATACCCTGTGTTTTGGTACGGTCTGCATCGTTTTGTTTTGCACGGTAAATATTTATACCGCTCCCCCTTAACAGCCAAAATTTGGAAGCGCATTCATTTTGATCATCACCGTGATCCGCATGATTTAAAGGTTTTATTCGGCGCGTTATATACGACTTTGCCAACGATCCTGATTTTAGTTACGCCGGTAGGCTGGTTGATTGGCGGACAAAGCGCGGCTGCTGCGGCCTTTTCCGCAGGACTGTTCATGACCTGTTTTTATGAATATTGTCATTGTATCCAGCATTTGCGTTATACACCGAAAAGCACGTCATTAAAGGCAATTAAGAAACTGCATCTACAGCATCATTTCCACGATGAACATCATAATTTCGGTATTACGAATTTCTTGCCGGACAAAATCTTTGGTACATTTAATCGCGATGCGAAATCTTGCGATAAAAGCGAAACAGTTTTTAATCTTGGCTATACGAAAGACGAAGTGAAGTCTTATCCATGGGTTGCACGAATGACACATGACATTGATGAAAGTGAAGCAGCCGAACATGGCGTGAAACAGCGTAAATATAATGATCCGGCTTATAGTGCATCGAATTTGATCGATGGCTGTGATGAAAAGCGCAAAAAAGAGCAAGGCGAACAAGATAAGAAAAAATCTGTAAAAGATGCGGCCTGATGTATATTCGTGATATTTCAAAAGACAATAATACCCCTGCTAATCTAACGGACTTTTTAGATGTGCCGCGCATTCTTTATAAGGGGAATCAGGCAAATCGCGTTCGTCTGGATTTTGAGATGAAAGAGCATATCAGTACGAAAAACCCGTATTTTGATCATGCGCAAACCAAATTCTTTGTCGCTTATGATGAAAAATCTGATAAGCCGATTGGCCGTATCAGCGCGCAAATTAATGATTTATCGCCAAAGGGCGAGGGACATTTCGGTTATATAGAAGCAGCATCAAAAGAAGTGCTTGGCGAGCTTTTGGCTACAGCCGAACAGTGGCTTGAATCAAAAGGGGTAACGCATGTTACAGGGCCATATAGCTTGTCGATTAACGATGAATCAGGACTTTTGGTCGAAGGGTTTAATCTACCGCCACGTATTATGATGAACTACGCGCAGGAGTGGTATGCAGGAGAGATTGAAAAATCAGGATATAAGGTCGTAAAGAAATTACTAGCTTATGATATGGATATCACCAAGCCTTTGCCTGGCGCGGCGACTTATATGGCACGCCAGGCTGCAGATCTGGAAGGCATGAGTGAGCGTCCGGTTGATATGAAGAATTTTAATTCGGATATTAAACTGATCGTCGATATTTTTAATGATGCGTGGTCTGATAATTGGGGCTTTTTACCGATGACAGATGATGAAGTACAGGCAATGGCGCATAACTTGAAGCCTGTTATCAAGCCGGAGCTGGCGCGTATTGCTTTTGTTGACGACGAAGCGGCGGCGATGATTGTTGCTTTGCCGGACATCAATGAAGCTGTTCATGACTTAAATGGTAAATTACTGCCATTTGGTTTTGCAAAATTTATTTGGCGTTTAAAGGTACAAGGGCTGCCTACGGCCAGAGTATTGCTTATGGGTGTGCGCCAGAAATATCAGCAAAGCGTTTATGCAAGCGCGCTGTCTGCTTATTTGATAAAAAGTCTGCATGAGCAGGGCGGCAATGCTGGCGTTGAAACAATGGAATTGTCGTGGATACTTGAAGATAACAAACCCGTACGCAGGCTGATTGAAATGTGCGGTGGTTATGTCACACGTCAATATCATATGTATGGTAAGGAATTAGGGTAAGCACTGATGAGTAATGAACATTTTACAGCTCTTGTTTTGGCGGGAGACCGTGGCGCTGGAGATCCGTTATTAGGCGCAGAAGACAAGCCGCTTAAGGCGCTTATCGATGTAGCCGGACGGCCGATGATCGAACATGTGCTGGATACGCTCAAGGATAGTACGTTTATTGACGAGATCATTATATGCGGCGAACAAGAGTATCTGGGGCATTATGGATATGAATGTATACCACAGAGTAGAACGCCGGCCATGAGCGTTGTAACGGCGCTATCGACAGTTGAATCATCAAAGCCGGTTTTGCTTACTACAGCGGACCATCCGTTATTATCTTCGCATACATTGAATGATTTCTTGCAGGTCAGCGCTGAATCACCATGTGATGCGACTGTGGCGCTTGCGCCGGCGACACTTGTTGAGAACGCGTATCCGCAATCAAAGCGCACGAAGCTGCAATTTAAAGAGGGCCGGTATTGTGGCTGTAATTTATTTACATTGTTAAATGATAGTGCGCGCGGTCTGCCTATATATTGGCAGCAGATTGAAGGCTTGCGTAAAGAGCCTTTGCGTATGGCGCGTGAGCTAAACTGGTTGGTGGCACTATCCTATATTACCGGACAACTTAAATTGCAAAACGCTATGGATGCTATTGGTAAGAAAACTGGAACGGTTATTCGTCCGGTTATGATTAACGATCCGAGCGCGGCTGTGGATGTTGATAGAACCGAAGATCTGGAATTGGTGCGGCAGATATTTAAAAGCCAGCGATTAAATTAAAACAGGGATAGAATATGTTTGTTAGAAACTTGACCTTATCTGTATTTGCTTTGGCAATGATGGGCGCATTGGTTATATCCAGCATAAACGCCAAGTCTGCTTTTGCCAGCGAATATTACGACCCTGCCGGATATTGGATCGTTAAAAAGAAAGATGTTGTTATTCATATGTCCCATTGCGGGGATGAGTTATGCGGGCGGATATACTGGCTGCGTGCAGATACGATGCAAACGGATGATTACAATCCTAATTCTAAATTACAGGCTCGTCCGTTATGCGGCGTAGATGTGTTGTGGGGCGCTAGGCAAAGCAAGGGCGACCATAATTTCTGGAAATCTGGAACAATTTATAAGGCCAATGACGGGGATCACTATAAAGCCCAAATCACTATGGCCGATGTTGATACGTTAGAGCTGCGGGGCTATATAGGCTTTCCGGCTATTGGTAAAACATCAACGCTAACACGCGTTAATCCGGCGGATTATGAGCAATGCGCGTCTGTTTTTGATGATGATAGCTTACCTGAAAAGACAGACCAGTCACAACAGATAGAAAAGACAGCCCCGCTTGCTGTAAAGCATTTGAATGAATATGAATGATATTGCCTGTCCCCATTGCGACAGAGGCGCGTTTACGAGGCTTTGCGTATAGATTGCAGGCCAGCTTCGATCCAGTTTGAGATCTTTTGACATGCCGCGCTGTGATCAGCGGGAAAATCAACCTCACCCCATTGATCCTGTTCGGCGATGGCTGTGCCGATTTGAACATTGGCGGCTAGTGTGTCAATAACAGACAGATAGAAAACCTTCATGCCATCTTCTTGTTTAATAGCATGATCACAGGCAAGTATGAATTTCTCAATGCCCTCATTTCTAAACATCATCATGCCGATGGATTCGCCATTTACAATTTCAAGCGGTAGTTTCTTGCTGACGTTTTGAATGTTGCCATCCTTAATACAGACTTTCATGTCATCATCATCGTAATTATCTTTGATCGCAACGGTTAGGGTAATCGGCGCGTTTGATTGCGCGATCAGGCGTTTTGCAATCGGCGCGGTAAATAGCGTATCGCCATTGAGCAATATGAAATCTTCGGTCATAAATTCGCGCGCTAGCCATACACTGCTTAGGTTGTCGGCGACTTTGTAAAACGGGTTAAAAACCGTACGGATATGCATTTTGCCTTTATGGCTGGCCATATGTTCTTCGATATGTTCTTCGACTTTATGCGCTTGAAATCCGGTGACAATAAGACATTCGGTAACACCTGCAGCTTCTAGCTGTGATAATTGCCAGTTTAAAATTGTGATTTGATCGGCTCCATTATGGTCTGATAAGGGAAGTAAACATTTAGGCGTACTCTCCGTTAACGGAAGTAGGCGTTTTCCCTGACCTGCGCTGAGTATAATGGCTTTCACGGTGTTATCTTCCTGTGTTTTGTCGCATCGTATGTTTGCGATAATTATATAATGCCTAGAAATTAGGGCGCGCGGCGCTGTATGTCAATCTCCAGCTTGAATTAGGCGTCTATTTCTTCGTCTTTTGTCGCTGGCTGCTCAGTTTGCGGGTATAAGGAAACTGTTTCACCTTTTGTATATTTGCCCTCATCGCGGTCATAGTGGCGGTGCATGATTTTACTTTTCTTGAAATCTTTATCGTTCACCGCGATGATTTGGTAATGGCCTGTATGTTTTTTTCCCGATGAACAATAGGAGGCACTACCGGCGCCAAGCACAGGAATAGAGCCGTTTGGGCCGTCAATCATATCGTGGTGTATTTTGTGGTTATGCCCGTGTAAGACAAGTTCGCAGCCCTCTTTTGCCAATAGGTTACGTATCTTTTTACTAAACCATAGTGATTTGCGTCTTTTTGCTGCCCCTTTTTGAATAGGGTGGTGGCATAAGATGATGCGTGGAAGTTCTTCTTCGCCAATTTTCTTCAGCACCTGTTCAAGACGTTTGAATTGCTCTTTGCTAATTGCGCCTTTGGCTGAAAACGGCAGAGTTCTGATGGCGCTGGACAGGCCGATAATAGCGACAGGACCAGTGCGTCGTATATAAGGGTATTCTTTGACGCCATCATCACTTTTCATCCACTTGCCCCAGAATTTTCTGAAATTCTGTTTAAAGCCTGGACCATAGGCATCATGATTGCCGGGAATAACGCTAATTCGTTTTTCCGACACACCTAAATCGTCAATCCATTTTTCGCTGGCGACAAATTCGTTATGCAGTCCCAGATTGGTCTGGTCGCCCGTGATGCAGATATAATCCGGATCAAGTTCTTTTAGATCTTCGCGCAACGCATCGAGAACTTTTGCCAGATGTTTGGTCTTTCGATTGCGCTCCCATGATAGATGTCCTAACATCCGTTTGATGTTCTTGTCGCCTTGTTCGAATTTCTGGGGCGACGGGATATGGAGGTCCGTAATATGGGCTATTGTGTAGGTCATAACGATAAAAATATATTCAATGTCTGATACTGTTTTATATATCCATCCGGTTGCTCAAGCTCCTTTAGTTTGGGGTATGAGCCTGTCCGAGCGCATTCAAAAGCAATGCCAGAAGAAAAAGTTGATTTCAAAATCTCAGTGCGTGGACTCTATTGCAGAATTAGCGGCAAGGGAAGAGAAAACAGCTCTGATCATGCGTGGTGACTGTGCGTATGATGATGCTGTTATCGCAGGGTTGCTCGGGAAAACTGACATTATACTTGTAAATGACAAGGGTAATATCTTGGGCGCGCATGTGGCAAAGGACAAGGCAGATACTGTGCGCGCCTGGCTTGATGGCGCGCTTAATCAGGATGCAGTAGATATAAACGGGTTTGATGTGATCACCCCAGAGCAGGCTGGCGGTGCATATCGTGATGAACTGCGTAAACGCGAAGCCCCTTATGCGTTGATAGTCAGTGTCGATGGCGATAATGCCACAAGTACCGCACATGCAATTGAATGGCGTTTATATAAAGGTTCGTATAAAGGTGTTACTGACCTTGTAACCAAATATGTATGGCCTGTTCCGGCATTTCATGTGACGAAGCTTTGCGCGAAATACAAGTTCTCGCCCAATATGGTGACGACTGTCGGTGCGATTTTGATGTTGCTGGCGTTATACCTGTTTTGGCAAGGTCATTATGCAACAGGACTTCTTGCTGGCTGGGTTATGACGTTCTTGGATACGGTTGACGGCAAACTGGCACGGGTGACTTTAACATCATCAAAATTCGGCAACATATTTGATCATGGTATAGATTTGATCCATCCGCCATTTTGGTATTTGGCATGGGGGTATGGGCTTTATCTGAATGCGCATATGATTGATTTGGGGCGTCTTGAGACTCTGGTGAATTTGATGTTTTATTTCTATATTCTTGGCCGTTTATGCGAAGGGTATTTTATATGGCGCTTTGGCGTTCATATTCATGTATGGCGACGAATTGATTCGTGGTTCCGTTTGATCAGCTCGCGCCGGAATCCGAATATGATTATACTGAGTCTTTATCTGTTTATCGGCCGTCCGGATATTGGCTTTACGGTTATTGTGATGTGGAGTATTGCCACATTTGTCATTCATATTGTCCAGATCATTCAGGCTGAATTTTCAAACCGCAAAGCACCACTTCGTTCATGGCTAAGGCCTGCCTAATCACATGGTAATAAAACCCGCCAATGAAAATAATACAGATGTCGTTATTATCAGTCATACCAAGAGTGGCTGGAACCGTAAGCATGTCGGTTTGATTGATGACCTGTGTAACGAGGCCAAAATAGTTCATATCCAGATGAGTTCGGTTGACGAGATCGACGCTGTGCTTAAAAAAACAGCATCGATGGCGCCGAAGGTTCTAGGCGTGAATGGCGGGGATGGTACCTTGGATGCGGTGCTGACCTTAATGCGCTTATCTGTGTATTTCAAGGAAGAGCCTATGATTTTGGCGCTGCCGGGCGGAACAACAAATATGACTCATCGTTCGTTCGGCCTTCGTCATGGTGCTGATAAAATATTAAAACGTTTTTTGCGCTATTATAAATCGGGGCGAGATCTTGATAGGTTGGTTTTTGAACAAGTGCCTCTGGTTGTCAGCTCGCCGGATCATCAAATCCCGCTTTATGGTTTCTTTCTAGGAACTGGCGCTATTCCAAAAGCTATTCAATTTACACGCCAGACCTTTCATAAACGTGGTATGAAAAACCCGCTCAGCGAGCTTGCATCTATTGCGATACTTTTGTTCAGGCTGTTTGCCGGTAAAACAGAAAATGATCCCGTGTTACGTCCGGTCAATTTGCAATATAGCTTTGATAACTGGACATGGAACTGGTTTGAAAACGTATTTAGCTATGTGACTTCGCTGGATAAAATTCTGGCAGGTATCAGGCCAAACCCGCCAGAGGGCGGTTTTATGATTGCTGGATTAAACGTGCCTTATAAGCGTTTATTGATGAACCTGCCGCACCTTTGGCGGGGACGTACCAGTAAAATCAGCCTTGGCGGTGTTTTCGCTGCTCAGATTTATGAAGTTCTTCATATGAAGATCGATAATGCGTGGACATTAGACGGCGAGATTTATGAGGTAAAGGATATAAAAGAGGGCTTTACCGAGCTTCATATCAGTGCCGGAGATCCGGTTCGTTTTGTAAAGGTGTGATGGCATTATGAGTGAAATTCGCACATTTATCGAAGAAGAAATTGCAAAGCCGTATCCGGCTGAAATTGATGTATTGGTGCAAGCTATTTTAGAGCGCAGCGCAAATAAGGGCGGCGTGGTTGCTGTGTTGTTATATGGTTCTGGTCTATGGCAAGATCCGGATAAAGCCAGAGATGATGTGATGTGGGATATACATGTGCTTGTGGACGGCTATAGAGATTTTGACCATTCATGGCTTTTTGCCGCGGCGGGAAATATATTGCCGCATAATGTTCTATATATTGAAACGCCGCGCGATCAGGGACAGGTGATAAAGGATGGCGATAGCGCCACTGTGCTGCGGTGTAAATACAATGTCATGCGGATGATCCAGTTTCAAAAACATGCAAGCGGTCGCTGTTTTACGCCGCAAGTATGGGCCAGATTTTGCCAGCCTTGCAGGCTCGTCTATGCGCGCGATGATAATGCAAGAGCCGGAGTGGTGAGCGCAGTGCTAGGCTGTATTCGTACGTTCCTGCGACAAAGCATGCCCTTTGTTGATGGACGGCTTGTAAGCTGGGAAGATATCTGGGTTGCAGGGTTCACGCAGACCTATCGGGATGAGCTGCGCAGTGAGTCTAAAAACAGGCCGGAGCAATTCATTGACGCTTCGCAGGATTATTTCAAACGCGTGCTTTTTTTATCTATTTTAAATAGAACAGTGGCGGCACGCGTGAATAATCTGGCGGATGACGGCAGCCTTGATGATGAAGGGGATATTGATGTCGTCAGGTTTACCTATCCGCTCAAACAATTATCAAAGGCGCGGTTCAGGCGTAATTTTTTGCGTCCGTTTAGAAAATTTGTTGCCTTTGCGCGTCTTGCAAAAGCGTTATTTACATTCGAAAACGCAGTGGATTATGCGCTATGGAAGATAGAACGACATAGCGGTCAAAAAATTATTCTCACTAAATTACAGCGTCGTTTCCCGCTTATTTATGGCTGGCCGGTGATCTTTTCTTTATATCGCCGTAAGATCTTAAAATAAGCCGCGTGTTTGTTGGCAGGATGTTTTTATGCTGCTTTTTTCTCGGCAATCTGTGCGCCCAGCTCATCACTTACCGCTTTAAACGCAGACAAGATAAGGTCAATTTGTTCATCAGTATGCGCGGCACAAACCGAACAACGCAGTAGTGAAATACCGCCAGGTGTTGCTGGTGGAAGAGCCATGTTCACATAGAGATCATTATCGAGAAGTATTTGCCAGGCGCGAACGGCTTGTTCTACGCCGGGCATTAATACACCGATAACCGGTGTTTTCTCGGGACCAACCTGGAAGCCCATAGATTTAAGACCGTCATAAATACGGTCTGTATTCGCCCATAGTTTTTTGATCAGCGCTCTGCCTTTATCACTCGACATGATGTTCAGATTTGACTGGGCAGAGGTAACAACTGCGGGCGGCAGTGATGCTGTGAAAAGATAGGCTCTTGCGGCAAAGCGTGAAATATCAAGCTCTGGATGGTTGGAAACGCAATATCCGCCAATTGTGCCGACACTTTTTGAGAATGTGCCGACAATGAAATCGATTTCGTCTTCAAGACCCGCTTCTTCGGCAAGGCCACGGCCATTTTCACCCAATACGCCGACCGAGTGTGCTTCGTCAACCATAAGGTATGCGCCATGTTTTTTTGTGGCGCTTACAATATCGGCTAGCGGTGCGCGGTCGCCCAGCATTGAATAAATACCTTCGATGACAACCAGCTTGGCGGCATCAGCGGGCAGACGGGATAATCGCTTTTCAAGGTCTGCTGCGTCATTATGCTTGAAGCGAATAACTGTCGCA
>JAUILO010000200.1 GCA_030432775.1 Alphaproteobacteria bacterium | reverse complement strand
AATTGAAATCGTGCAAGCATCCCATCCTGTGCCGGATGAAGCGGGCGAAATTGCATGTAAGCGTATCTTGGAAAAACTAAGTGATCTGAGCGAGGATGACTTTGTTTTATTCCTTATATCTGGCGGTGGATCAGCATTATTGTCAATGCCTGTGCCATGTCTTTCCAGCGAAGAAAAGCGCGCAATTAATAAAGCGCTTTTAAAATCGGGCGCGCGCATTCACGAAATGAACTGTGTGCGCAAACATCTATCTCGTATTAAAGGCGGCCAGCTTGCTATGGCGGCGCATCCGGCAAAAAGCCTGAGCCTTATTGTATCCGATGTTCCGGGGGATGATCTGGACGTCATTGCATCCGGCCCAACTGTTCCAGATAACTCGACACAAAAACAGGCACTCGAGATCATCCAGCGTTATAATATTCCGGTTTCAGCCGCGATCAAAGAATGGCTGGATGATCCGGCAAATGAAACACCTAAACTTGGCAGCGCGTTTGATCATCATCAGGTCGAAATTATAGCCAAGCCACAACACATGATTGATAAAGCCGCTGCATTTGCAAAAACACATGGCGTTGAAACAATCCTTTTAAGTGATCGCATCGAGGGCGAGGCAAGAGACGTTGCGATTGAGCAAATTGCAATGGCTGTGCAGCGTATTGATACGGATAAGACCAATAAGCCGCGCAAACCCTGTGTTATTATTTCTGGCGGCGAAGCCACAGTCACCATCAAGGGTGAAGGCGGTAAAGGCGGACCAAATACCGAATTTGCGTTATCGGCTATAATAGCTGCAGCGGGCAACCCGCATATATACGGTTTATCCTGTGATACTGACGGTATTGATGGCAGCGAAGATAATGCCGGTGCGTTCTTTACACCGGAGAGC
Organism: Alphaproteobacteria bacterium; assembly: GCA_030432775.1. GTDB lineage: Bacteria > Pseudomonadota > Alphaproteobacteria > Micavibrionales > Micavibrionaceae > JASMHE01. The sequence continues at coordinate 2,512 of JAUILO010000200.1, read as the reverse complement.
CTGAAAATTGCCAAAGACAACAATATCGATTTACAGGCATATCTGGACGCAAATGATTCATATACATGTTTTCAAAAGCTGGAAACTTTGGTCATCACCGGCCCGACATATACAAATGTGAATGATTTTAGAGCTATTTTGGTCCTGTAGACGGCCCTGATTTTGGCTGAAATCCGATAGTTTTTTCATTATCCGAACCTGGCTGCACAGAATCGATTACAGATTTTATCAATGCGCGTGTTTGCGCCGGATTATCCAGACGGAAATCAGAAATTGATGTAACGCGCGGATCTTCACCAACAGAAATAAACATACCACCCAGATCCTGAACAACTTTCGCAGCCGGAAGATCGCCCGGACTATCACCGAAATAAATTGGGTAGAGTGTACGGCCCTGAACATTCTCGGCCTTAGACACAATTTCCATTATTTTCTTGAAAGCATGGCCTTTATCAAGACCACCAGGTCCCATATCAAAAACCTTACCGCCGTCAATAATCGTGATTTCTTGACCCGTAGTAAATAGATATTCAGCCATCATACCTTCAAGTTCGCCTTGGATTTGATCTTTCATCTCCGCATCATTCATCACATCATCGGCACCTGAATAATGCAAAGAACGCATAAATGGTTTAATACGCAACATCATACCCGGATGGCGATCTTCTAAAGATTTCAATTCATCATCCAGCAGATCCCATTTTGGTTTAGGGTTTACAGCCACAGGATCTTTTGACGGATCAAGACGCATTACATTGTGGTATTCGGCAGATACTTTCAAACCTTTACCCGGAAATAGCGCATCAACATAAGGCAGTTCGCGGCCAGTAATGATAAAGAAACGGCCTTCTGTGGCTTCGTCAATTTCATGGCACTGTTCTTCCAACTCCGCAGGAGCCAGAATATCATTCGGGTTTGTGCCCTTTTCAACTAATGTCTCATCAATATCGGTGACCCAGATAATATTCTCGATCCCGACTTCGCTGATCCAGCTTTCTAATGCTTCATATGTCATTGATTTTCCCCAGTCCTAATTTTTTCTCGTCCTAATTTCTTCTTATCCTAATTCTTCTTCATCCCCAGCCTATTGCACCCTGCTTACCACAAAGCGTGCTGGGTGTGGCATGTTACAGAGTTCAAGCCAGTAGTCAAAGCTCTTTGTAAAATTTCACTTTTTCTGCATAGCCATTCATTGTGCCGTCTTGCCATTTCAATCGCGTCATTTTCAAGCTACACCATATTTATGACCGCAATATGACATCACTATTACAATAATAAGAATACACACGCAGGAACTTTACCATAATAACCCTATGGTGCTTGCACCCTACACGAGTAATTTATTATATGTCAAATAAAATACCTCGACTTTGGTTATGGCTTTGTCGCCATGTATTATACCAAAATTTATACAGCACTATGGTTTAGGGCGGCGGGCGCTCGCAATATGCTCTGGTGCTTGATAAACATCATCAATCTTCTGATCAACAATCATATCCGGTGTGCGCCCGGCACCCATAAAGGCACGCATTGCATGTGTACTGTAATCTAGCATAATCGTATCACCCAGATCACCTACACCGCGAGAAATATAACGTTCACGCAAATCATAAACAAAACCGTTATCCGATGGATCACGCGGCATGTAATCATATTTTTCACCGGCTGAATTCACATCGCTTTTACGCAAATGATCATAGCCATATGCCACAACCTTACCGTTAAACTCACCCTTCACATCCGGCGCAGCCAGACGTAATGGCAGTTCAACAATATCTATGCCTTCTGGATGGGCATGAACAGGTTCATTTGGTTTCAAATCTTTACGCAAAAAGTTTTGAACAGGCGGCGGAACAAAGCCCTGCACCTTAATATTGGTATCCTTGAGTTCTGCGGCAATATTATTGGCGATATCTTCAAGCATCCGTTTTGTAACCGAATATGCTGCCGTCGATGGCGCGGCGCGGCCAACAATCGGTGATGTGGTTAGAACAATGCGCGCATTATCGGTAAGAGCCGGGCGAATTTGTTGATAAATAGCAGCATGCGAAAACGCATTAATCTGCGCCATTTTATAAAATTCAGACATTGGCGTATTGGCCACAGTGTTATGAACCGTGATATCGGTCATTTTCACGACACCGGCATGCATCATATAAGCATCTATCTTGCCCGAAGGGGAACCATCCAGAATGGCCTTACCCAATTCTTCATACGCCTCATCATCACTTTGTGATAGATCAAAAGGAATAGTGGTAATGCGTTCATCGCCAAGTTCGGCTTTTAAAGCAGCAAGCTTTTCTGCCTGTACATCGAGCGCAATAATATGTGCGCCGAAACGATGCATAGCCTTTACAGCCGCCGCGCCCATACCGTCGGCACCGCCTGTGATTAATACTGTTTGTCCGCGGAAATCAATTGAAGGAGCAATATTTGTAAGACCTATCCTTTTGGTAAGTTCAACTAGCTGGTCTATATCATTTTGATCAGTCATTTTATATTTTCCATGTTT
>JAUILO010000199.1 GCA_030432775.1 Alphaproteobacteria bacterium | reverse complement strand
TGATAATAATGCTGATCCGCCGCCAGATATAAGGAATAAAACAAAGTCATCCTCGCTCAGATCACTTAGTTTTTCCAAGATACGCTTACATGCAATTTCGCCCGCTTCATCCGGCACAGGATGGGATGCTTGCACGATTTCAATTTTCTTGCTGGGTAGCTCGTAACCATAACGGGTGACGACAATACCTTCGATGTCTTTATCATGCCATGTGTTTTCAACGGCTTGCACCATGCTTGATGCGGCTTTACCAGCGCCAATAACAATAATCCGGCCCTTTGGATTTATATTATGCAGATAGGGCGGTAGGCAGATAATCGGGTCGGCAGCCTCAAGTCCCGCATTATAAAGATCGTGTAAAAATTCAACTGGACGTGCGGCAACGCTTTGTCCATCTGGCGAAAGAATGATCTGTGCTGTGTTAGAGGGCTCTGACATGTCCATCCACGCTAATTGATTGGCCTGAGATATTGCGTCCATTTTCAGAACACAGGAATAAAATCTGGTTGGCGACATCCTTTGCGCTCACCATTTTACGAAGTGATGCCATGTCTTTATATTGTTTGGCCATTTCATCAAATGTTACGCCCTCTTGGGCGGCACGCGCCTGAATTACGTTATCAATACGTGGTCCTTCGACAATGCCGGGCAAAATCGCATTAACGCGTATGCCATCACCTCCCAGTTCCCACGCCAGACTTTCCGTTAAGCCGCGCACCGCCCATTTAGTGGCGGCGTAAGGTGTACGGTTGGCATATGCCAGACGTCCTGCAATCGAAGACATGCAAATAATTGAGGCATTCTTGGATTGACGCAGCATCGGGACGGCATAGCGGGCTGAATAAAACTGGCCATTCAGGTTTATATCAATGGTTTTGCGCCATTCATCACTACTGATCTGGTCAATTCCGCCAGTAGGGCCGGCAATACCGGCATTATTGATAAGAACATCAAGCCCGCCAAGTGTGTTCTCGATGTCTTTGAAAAAGGAAATGACTTGCTGTTCGTCGGAGACATCGCATTTTGAATAATGCCAGTTCGGATATTGGCCGCGGCATTCATCCAGCGCCTCTTGTGCCACATCACAAACGTGAATAAGTGCGCCTTCTTTATCAAATGTTTCTGCTATGGCGCGCCCAATACCGGCTGCACCCGCGGTTATGGCGACTCTAAGTCCTTTGGCCATCATATTTTCTACCTTCTATTATATATAATCTAACGCAATAAATTTATGCGGCTTGTTGTTTTTCGCTGGCTGTAATGTCAACTTTGTCAGCGCCTTTAAGGTCAAGAATTTCACGTGCCTCGTCCGGTGTTGCAATTTCGAGTGATAATTCTTCCAGTATGTTACGGATTTTTGTGACTTGCTGTGCATTGGTTTCGGCAAGTTTACCCGGACCAATCCAAAGCGAATCTTCAAGTCCCACACGAACATTCGCGCCCATAGAAGCACCAATTGAGGCCAGTTTCATCTGGTTGCTGCCCGCTCCCAAAATGGACCAGTGGTAATCATCGCCAAATAAACGGTCTGCCGTGCGTTTCATATGTGCCAGATCTTCGGGATGTCCGCCGATACCGCCGAAAATGCCAAAGACAGTTTGAATAAAGAATGGTGGCTTGACCAAACCGATATCAACGAAATATTTCAGATTATAAAGATGGCCGACATCGTAACATTCAAATTCGAACTTGGTTTCGTTTTCCTGCCCCATCTTCATGATGGCTTCGATATCTTCAAAGGTGTTGCGGAAGATAATAGCTTTGTTATTAAGATGCGTGCGCTCCCATTCATGTTTGATATCGCTGTCATAACGGTCAAGCATCGGGAATAGGCCGAAATTGATTGTACCCATATTCAAAGAGGCAAGCTCTGGTTTAAAGGTACGCGCCGGACGTATGCGTTCTTCGACGCTCATATGCGGTGATCCGCCTGTTGTAATATTGATTACGGCATTCGTCGCAGCGCTGATTTGTGGTAGAAAGTTTTTAAATAGCTCGGGATCTTGTGATGGGCTTCCATCTTCTTCATTACGGGCATGCAGGTGCAATACGGCCGCACCTGCTTCGGCGGCGGCAATCGCAGCTTCGGCAATTTCTTCGCCGGTCACAGGAAGATAAGGTGACATGGATGGTGTATGAATAGCCCCTGTCGGTGCGCATGTAATGATTACTTTTTTAGAGTGCTTTTTTGATTGAGCCATATCAATCTCTCCCCACGTTATTATCTAAAATAATATTCAGAATACTTATATATGAAATTGGCTCTCAATATGGCATAGCCCATATGTTATGGCAACAATCACTCAAGATGCAGCGCAGCAAATTTTTTGCTGTTATTTGTCGATATTCAAAAGATTATATAAACACAGATTGGCACGCGTTATTACACTAGCCTGTCTATGAGAAAATTTATTATAAACGCATGCCGTGACTATACGAGCTTACCGGAATGGCGCCAGGTCTAGGGCCTTCGATTAAACGCGGATCGACACTGCGTCCTGCATTAAGCTCTTTATATGTTTGCTCCGGTGTTTTTTCGGTCAGCGTAGTTTTTGGCGCATCGGCGTTGTCGCGTGATAGGCCGTTCATGATATAGCGAAGTGGTCCGAGGATGAAATTCATCTGTTTTATTCCTGTGCAGTATTGGAGGTGCTTAATCGCGGTATTTATAGCAACACAGGAGCATAAAAATCAAACGTTAAAATCTTTATCATCAATTTCTTTCCATTGCGCCTGTTTACGGTAGATCGTTGACGGAGATATTCTTAAGGCGGAAGCCGCTTGTGCGATATTGCCGTCATAGGCATCAATGGCGCGTTCAATAGTCTCGCGCTCCACGACTGATAAAGGCCGGATAATGTCACTTGGCGGTGTATCGTTATATGCGTATATACCAGCGATTCCAGCTTCAATGCTTTGTTTGGGATGGTTCTTCATAGATCCCAATATGCGATATCCATAATCATAAATCTATGTTTTCTGTAGATGCATGCATGTGTATTAAAAGCCATGCAAAAAGCCCGTGAGCTTTATGACCCACGGGCTTTTATTAAATTCATTTAACTTGCCTGAGAGTTAACCCCTGTTGCCGCCCATAAGACGCAAGATATTTAGGAATATTGCAATAAAGCTGATATATAGGCTCAGCGCTGAAGACCATGCCATACGGCTATTGCCTTCACTTCCGTGTCCTGCGCTATATTGCATTTTGGCTGATTGAGTCTCCCATGCGGTTAGGCCGGAGAAAATAGCGATACTCGCATATGACATCAGGTCATACAGACCGGCATCTTTGAAGATAAATGTGTTTAGCAAAGACATGACAAGCAAACCCCACATAGCCATGACACAAAATGTGCCGAGCATGCTCAGGTTCTTTTTGGTTGTGTAGCCAAAAATGC
>JAUILO010000032.1 GCA_030432775.1 Alphaproteobacteria bacterium | reverse complement strand
TGGAAGACATTACCCTTGATAACAAAGATGATATCAAAACGGCTTTATCATCCCTAGACCAGATCGACGCAGACGTTAAAAAGACACAAGTACCGCTTTCCTATACGGATGAATTGTATAATCTGCGCGTTCATATCCGTATGATCCGCGAGCAACTCCATCAAGCCCTGCGCGATCACAAATAGCCCATAACCCTTTATTATAACGATAAAATTTAGATCATAAGCATTTAAAATTGTATCGAAAATTCGCAGTTACTTAACTGGAACAGCCTTATAATAAAAGGAGGGTAATTGGGTAAGGGATCGTCATGAATCATATATTGGATAACATCGCATCACCGCGATACATTGCTTTGTATTTAGCAATGATTTTTATATACATCATATTGCAGGTTTCAACTGCGTTTGCACAAACAGCACCACTGGACATTGATGGATCGGTCATGCCGCCACAAGCCACAGTAAATCTCACAAATGTAAAGTTAGAGCCCAAGCAATACACGCACCCGCCAATTGCGCTTACGCCGGATAAATCGGAAATCATCGAGCTAAACAGCAAAGCCGCACGCGTGATTTTGGGAAATGAACAGCATCTAAGCATCTTTATCGATAGTCCAAACCGTATTGTTCTTGTGCCACGCCAGCCAGGCGCGACATTCTTTACTGTGCTGGATGAAAAAGGAAACGTGATTATGCAGCGCCACGCCATTGTCGGCGCGCCACAAAAACAATATATACGCATCCGCACGAGTTGCAGTTCGTCAAACAGCGACACTTGCCAACAAACCCGCGTTTATTTTTGTCCGGATATGTGTCACGAAATCGCCATGCCATCAGCGAACCAGAAGGCAACACAACAAGAAGATATGACAGCACAAAATAATTTGGCATCAAACCAAAACTTATCTAGCCAAGACCTTCCATAAAGCTTGGCAAACAGATAATATACATCCGGTTAACAACGCGCTTCCCAAACAGATGATTCTATGAAGAAAAAATTCTAAAGAGAGAAAGTCTTAGCATATGACACGCATAAATTTCCGAAAATCAATACTTGTCACCGGACTGCTTATTTCCGCAGGATTAACATTATCAGCATGTCAAACGACAGGAACATCAAGTAGCGGAGCATCTGCCAATTTAGACCGCATCGATTCCGTATTGGCGCGCGCCACCAATGATGCAATGTCCCGTGGCAAGCTCAATGAATCTGTCGAGCTTCTAGAGAACATGTATAAACGCAACAGCTCTGATCCTGCTATCACAGTCCGCTACGCCAAAGCGCTACGTTATGTTGGACGTTACCAGCGCGCCGCGCTTGTTTTAGGACCATTCGCCAAAAACTATGGAGAACATAAGAACACAGATGTATTAATCGAGTACTCTGCCCTGCAATCGGCAATCGGTAATTACAGTATGGCCGAAGAATACGCGCGCAAAGCCTTGGTCGATAAACCTGATAGCGCCAGAGCCCAGCACGTGCTTGGCATAGCGCTCGACGCGCAAAGCCACCATAAAGAGGCCGAAATTGCCTTTCGCAAAGCGCTTGAGAACTGGGAAGGTGACCCCTCAACATTGCTGAACAACCTTGGCCTGAACCTTGCTGCGCAAGGACAAGTCACCGAAGCTATTAGCATACTAGAACGCGCAGCAAGCGCTGCGCCCGAGCGCATAGAGATAGAGCGAAACCTGCGTATTGTCTCAGCTCTGCAAAACAAATCATACACACCTGCAGCAGAAGCAGTGCCAATTCCAGTACCCAGCGTAAAACCGAAAAAAGCAGATAGTCAAAAAGGCGGTTCAGGCACAGCAACACCGGATGAAGACACAGAAGATATGTCAGGTGATAACGCGAAGGACACAGAAGAACCCGTCGCAGAACAAAGTCAAGAAGAAGCGCCAAAGCCAAAGAAACAGCGTAGCTTTAACTAATATCCATCCTTCCTGTATCCTGCACAATTAATAATGAATTTAAGAAAAGAGATAAACCTAGAAGGTTTCCATAGCCTGCAAAATCGCCGGCCCTAAAATCACGACAAACAAGACAGGCAAGAAAAACGCAATCATCGGCACGGTGAGTTTCGGCGGCAAAGCTGCGGCCTTCTGCTCGGCTTTAGCCATACGCTGATCGCGCAATTCTTCCGACATAACCTTCATCGCCTGCGCAACGGATGTACCATATTGCTCGGCCTGAACCAGTGCTGTGGAAAATGACTTCGCTGCAGGACTGCCGACCCGCCGCGCAAAATCCTGTAACGCCACACGCCGGTCGTTAAGCATCGCCATTTCAGCACTTAAAATACCAAGCTCTTCAGCAAGTGTTTCCGAATGTTCCGCCATTTCATCAGCAATCCGGCTAATAGCCTGCTCCAAACCAATGCCACCCTGAACACAAACCAGCATCATATCCAGCGCATCCGGAAATGTGATGTTAATTTCATCTGTGCGTTTCATGATCTGGTTTTTAATAACAATACTAGGTAGTTTATAGCCAATCACCACGGCCAAAAACAAAATGATCACCACAATTGAATTAGCTATTTCCTTTTCAGACGAGCTCAAAACCATCATCGCAATACCCATCAAAATGAGCGGCAATGTAAATTTAGCAATCAAAAATTTAATCGGCGCAGATGGATTGCGAATGCCTGCCTGTAACATCTGGTTGCGCACTTTTTCTCCCATAGCCCCCATAAGCTTTTGCACTTTGAAGAACATCGCAACAGAATCGCTTGCGCTCATACTCTCCCTGGTCTTTTTATTGGAAAGCTCGTCTTTGGCCTGAGCAAATAAATCCCTACGCTTTTTCTCGATAATCGCCTGATAGCGCTCTTTTTTCTCGGTACGTTTCAAAAGAGGAATAACAAAACCGGCAAAGGAAAGTGCCGCGGCAAGCGCGCTTATAAAGACGATTAATGTTTGCTGTACTTCCGGATCCATATTTAAACGACCAATTCCCTAATTCGTTATTCAGCTTCCAATTATTGAACTTCTATATTCTAAAATTAATCATGATCTTCATGACAAAAATACCGATAGCCATCCAAACCGCGCTACCTGCCACCATGATCTGCCCCAATAAAGAGCCAAACAGAATATTGATATATTCAGGATTAATGGCAAACAAACCGCCGCCCACCAAAAACGGCAATGCGCCGATAATCATCGCAGATGCCTTGGCCTCCGATGATAGAGCCTGCACCTTACGTTTTAAACGAAACCGCGCCCGTATCACGCCAGCCAGCCCCATCAACACTTCAGACAAACTCGAGCCCGTCTGCGATTGAATGGAGATACCTGTGGCAAACATCTGCATTTCTGTAAGCGGCATACGGTTTGTCGCTGCGGTCACAGCTTCTGATAACGGAATACCCACGCGCTGTGCATCATAAATCTGCATCATTTCTTCGCCAACAGGGCTATCAGCATATTCACGGCCAGCCATCGCAATAGCCTCACTCACAGGCATACCGGATTTTAATAGTCTGGTCATTGCCTCCAGCGCATCGGCAAATTCTTCTAAAAACTTCTTCTGACGTTTTTTTATCTTACGTTTTAGGATAAAACGCGGAATACCAAGTGAACCGGTAATAAGCATCATCAAAACAACAACATTGCTCTGACCGAACAATTTTGACAAAAGCGCTAAAAACACACCCAGTAAAAGCGAGAATATCCAAAACTGTTTTGTGCTAATCGATAAACCCGCCTGAATTAAAAGTTCAGCCATCTTAGCTTTTTTGCGCGATTTGCCGCCCTCTAATTCGGAATCCTTAAGTTTTCTGGCCAATTCATCACGACGCTTATTTTGAATCGTCTTTTCATCTTTTTCGCCTGAGGATGATGCCTTACCCTGAATAACAGCAAGGCGTCTTTGCTTTTGCTGTGCTTGATTACTAAGCATCAAGGCCACCATGACCCCCATAAGTGCCAGAATAATCAGTAATGCAAATATGATAACAACTGGGCTCATATATCCTACTTCACAGCAATTAAGATTCAACGAAATTCTATATTAGTCGAAAGCCTCTTCCATAGCATCCATTATTAACTGCTCCACCCCATATTGTCTGGCCTTATCAAAGAATTTGGGGCGCAGACCTGTGGAATGCAGCTTTTTAATCAGCATACCATTATCGTCCTCACCATCAATATCCAGAACAAACAAATCCTGCATAGTAACAACCGGGCCTTCCATGCCTGTAATCTCACTAATATGAGTGACCGTTCGCGACCCATCGCGCAGGCGCTGTATCTGTATAATGACATTAACCGCCGAAGCAATCTGCTCGCGTACCGCTACGCTTGGCAAATTCAAACCGCCCATAGCAATCATATTTTCCATACGCGATAATGCCTCGCGCGGATTATTGGCATGTACCGTGCCCATTGAACCATCGTGACCGGTATTCATCGCTTGCAACAAATCAAATGCTTCGGGTCCGCGCACCTCACCCACAATAATACGTTCCGGCCGCATCCGCAGACAGTTCCGCACAAGATCACGCATTGTCACCTCCCCCACGCCTTCAAGGTTGGGCGGGCGCGTTTCAAGACGCACAACATGGGGCTGCTGTAGTTGCAGCTCACACGCATCTTCACATGTCACAATACGTTCATCCTGTTCGATATAACGGGTAAGACAATTCAGCATCGTTGTTTTACCAGAGCCCGTACCACCAGAGACCAGAATATTAACGCGGCAACGGCCAATCGCCATTATGAGCTTTGCACAGCTTGGCGTTACAGAACCAAACTCGACAAGCCTATCCAGCGTCAATTTATCTTTTGTGAACTTACGAATAGTCATGCAAGATCCATCAACAGCCAGTGGCGGTATAATGACATTCACACGCGATCCATCTGGTAACCGCGCATCACATATAGGAGAAGACTCATCAACACGGCGACCAATTGCGCCCACTATGCGCTGACAAATTGTTGTCAGGTGATTATTATCACGAAAACTAATCCCTGCTTTTTCAATCTTTCCGTTTTTTTCGATATAAACGGTATCCGGCCCGTTAATCATGATATCGGCGATGCCATCTTGATCAAGAAGCACTTCAAGCGGCCCATAGCCAAGCATATCATCGGCACATTCTTTGGCCACCTGATCAAGCTCGGCCGGTGTAATATCCAGATTTCGAAAACGGGATATTTCCTGTACCGCCGAAGCAATTTCATCTCTGGCTGCAACCAGATCCATTCGCGCAAGCGCTTGTAAATCTATGCCATCACGTAAATCCAGCCATATGCGGTTTCGTGCGCGCTCCAGCCGCAGCGATGTCGCGTTATTCTTTGGCGCTGCGTCTTCCTTTCGTTGCTGTTCAGCAAATTCATCATCAAACATATCCGGCTTTTTTTCAGCCTTGCCGCTTTTACTAACCTGATTACCCCTATGAGCCTTTAGTTGTTTAGAGGCTGTATCAGAGGACAAAACTTTGCTTTTGCCAACAGCGCCACTTTCTGCCAGAGCGCTTAAAACCTCACGATCTTCTTCGGAAATTTTGGGTGGCGCATTTTTCTTACGCACAGGCTGTATCTTACCCATATCCTTATACGTCGTATCCGATTTTCGTTTATCATCCACATTAACTTTCTGCGAAGATTTTTCCTCCACACTACTCACCGCAGGCATTTTACGTACCGGACTATTATCTGAAACCTTCTTCCCAAACATAAATTAACTTTCCTTATTAATCCCTTAAAGGCCTGCTCCCATAAAGAAGCTAGGCGCGGCCACGCAATTTCCTTAATAGCGCTCCTATACCTTCATCCCCCTTATTTCCGTCAATGGCTTTGGCTTTAACGGATACAAGTTCGCGCACCAGTGGCAATATCTTTTCAATGATAATTCCGCCGCCCTTATATTCGGCAAGCTTCTTACCCTCGCTTTCGCTTCCGACAAACACAGCTGGCTCGTAAGACAAACATAACGACACGTCATGTCCAACCCCTTCCTCGATCTGATCTTTAGGAACCTCCTGTTTACTGGCAAGTCCCTGCATATTCACAACAAGATTTACATGATCAAGCGTGCCGCCATGCAGACCTTTTATCTCCTGCAACAAGGTACGTGTCGCCCGTACTGATGATAAAACCGGCGAGGTGAGAACAATAACCTTATGTGCCCGCGATAAAACCGTGCGCTTTACCGCCGAACCAGCACCCGACAAATCAGCAATTAATATCGGATGTGTAATCAAAAAATGATCAATGAGCTGCTCGTAGCTATGCGGATCCACCTCGTCATCCAGCATCACATCGCCACCGCTGCTTAAGATAGATAAATTATCAGATGCCTTATGAACCATTCGGGTCAGGCTATCTTCATTACCTTGCGTGGCAGCACGCACCGCTTCGGATAATGTTGTAGTCGGTTCGAAGTTCATACCGACACTTAACGTGGACCAGCCACTTGCCGCATCCATCAAAAAAGTTTTCTGATCCAGTTGATCAGACACCCCCCATGCCAGAGCCTCGGCGATACATGTCGCGCCAATACCACCCTTTGCACCGATAACCGCTATCAACCGGCTATCACTTTCGCCCATGCGACCAATCAGCGTTGCGGCAATATTATTTGCAAATGTCTCCGCATCCAGAGGACGTACCAAATAATCGCTCACCCCCATACCGATTAACTCGCGGTACAGATCAACATCATTAACCGGACCGATTACCACCGCAGCTGTGCGTTCATCGCACTGCGAAGATAACGCCTCAAGCCGTGAGGAAAAATCATCTTCGATCTTGTCGGTTTGCACGATAATCAAATCCGGAGATTCATATTCACTGTAATATTCAGTTGCTGTTTCAACATCGCCGTCATGCAAATCAAACTTTACCCGTGCAAAGCGCCAGTCCTGTGCGACACTTCCAAACACATTATTGGTCTGATCATCATTACAAAACAATGCCACTGTAGCCTCAGGCAACAATATCGATGTATGCGATGAATATCCTTCTTTCATATTTGCCCCCAAAATAAGCAGCTCGCCCTGTTCCACCAAAGGACGCGCCCTGCGTAAGATCTAGTTTTCGCTTACGGTTTCCGCATTTAATGAATCCGCAGACTCGCCCGTGCGGTACCCATCAACAATGTTAGACGCACGCCGCGCATCTGCGCGTCCCGCCCCCGCATTACCCAGAAGATCCCTCGGACGGTAAATTTGTTTTGCCATTAATGTTTCCGTTGAACAGCCCAGTTCATAATCCTTTGCCGTATCCGGCACTCTATCTTCCAAACCGGGTATTTGCTTACAATCAGGTGCTTGTGCCGTCATACTGACATAGCTCACCACTGTTTTTGACACCGTGCTCTTATCAGTAATCGGCAAAATATCACCAGTAACACTCTTTACCCCTTGCTCTCGCAAAAGACCTTTTATACGACCAAGCTCACCAATAGCCCGAATAGAATTATTAGAATCTGAATCCGGATTATAAGTCACACTCACCTGAACAGGCCCGATACCATAACGATCATAATCTGCGGCAACCTGATATATTTCCCTGTCATCTACGGTTTCTGTATCAAACATTTTAGTGTAGTTCTGCTCTTGCACCGTCAGTCTACTCTGGTGAAAACTTGTTGGCTCATGCATATCGATACACCCTGTCAACCCAAGTGCACAAAAGCTTAAAAACAAAAACGTTACGTATCGCTTTATATTCGTAATGTGAATTATATTCATCTCCACCCCCATATTAATCTAACAAATATCCGAAAACCTCAGGCCCATCAAAAAGCTCATCCGCTTCCTTGCCATAACCCCTGCGGATTGTCGCAGCAAAGACTTTTGCCATCGGATTAACCTTGTTCTCCGGCTCTTGTTTTTCGGCATAACTTGAATCTTTATATGGCGACACTAAAAACGCCGTCACAACAATCAAGACCTCAGTTTCATCACGGCGGAAACTTTCGGACTTAATCAAATCACCCAAAATTGGCGCGCCGCGCACCCCCGGCAGTCCGGAAAAACCGTCAACGGTATCTGAATCCAGCAATCCGGCGATCAAAAGGCTGCCACCACTGCCCATCTCGACAGTAGTAGAGGCTCGATTGACATCAAAAGCAGGAAGCGAAACTCCGGCAACTTCCGCATCCACAGCAGGATCAAAATCGGAAACCTCGGTCACAAGCTGTAAATTAATGCGGTCATTACTCAACACAGTAGGACGGAAATTCAACGTCACGCCAAACGGACGATATGTGAATACAGTATTACCCGCATCATCAACGCCACTTGGCACTGGAAACTCTCCGCCAGCTAGGAAACTCGCCTCCTCGCCGGAAACAGCCGTAAGGTTAGGCTCTGCCAGTGTATTGAGCATATTTTCTTCTTCAAGCGCACGGAACAACACCTCTATCGTACCAATTCCCGCTATACCGGGATTTGTGATAAACCGTGCCACGGCCGCAGCTTCACCGGCAATACTGCCATTGCCCAATAACTGACCAACAGCGCTGCCCGTGCCACTTGGCAACACAGACGGCGCAACAGTATCAAATAGCGGATCAGCAATTGATGTATCAACAGGATCATTGAAATTGGTCTCAACACCGAACTGACGCAGAACAGTGCGTGACACCTCGACAATCTTAACGCGCAATGTCACTTGTTGCTCGCCAATGACCTCCATCATGTTCACAACACCAATATCATCCTGCGCACCAACAAAGCGTTGCGCCAGATCACGAATACGACTTGCCTGCATTGCACCGCTCACACGTCCGGTCAGTACTATTTGGTCGCTGAGTGCTTTGACATGGATATTTTCATCAGGAAACAGCTCATAAATTGCTTCTTGTAACGCCAGATCATCAAGACGCACATGTACATTCATACGCTTAACCGTATTACCTTGCGCATCCAGCGCGATTAAATTCGTATCACCAATAGCGCGCCCGACCAGATATAATTTATTGGATTGCAGCGCCATAACTTCCAGAACATTGGGATCAGCCACCATCACATCGGAAACAGGGCCACTAACATCAATCGTTTCAGCCTTGCCGCGAACAAGCACAAGCGTACGATCTTTGCGATGTTTATCCGCAGTATATGTAACAAGATTATTACGTGCCGCGTTACCAATGCCGCTCGCAGACATAAAGACTGCAATCCCCACAAACAACATAACTGCCCGGACATTTAAAATGATTTTACGCATATTGATTACCCCATTACCTAAAAATTAAACCCACATTATTTCTCTTTTTGGTACCGCCACAAAGACGCAAGCGGCAGCACCGTAATATATTAACTACGCCAGTTAGCGCGCAACGGTTACCGTTTGCACCGCAGAGCCACTATAAACACGCACCATCTCATTCATGCCGGTCATGCTGTATTCTTCATCATCACTGCGGCGCGCGCGCGATAGCTCCGTAAACCGTGCCTGTAAATCCTTATGAATACCGGTCATGCGCACATCCGTCACAAGTGGCTCTGAATTATCAACGATGTCTTCATCACCCAGGCGGCGCAGAGCCAGCCCCAGATCTCCTATTTCTGAAGCCAGTGCCAAATGCTCGGCCTCGCGCAACCCGACTTCAAGCGTAACAGTACGCCCGACCTTGGCCTTATCATCACCACCGCGATTAGCCTTTTGATCTATCGCAATCACTTTCACATTTTGCAGAATTGTCTCGGCAGCGTATTCGTCAATGTTCTGACGCACAAAGCGATCTAGTGCCGGATTTTCATCTTCATCAACATCGACCTCAACCTCGTAAGTCAAAATAACATCCACAAAATCGCCCGGCCCGACAAAGCCTGAAACCATAGACGCAGAATTCACATTGATAGAAAAAGCGCGCTTCCCCGGCGCCAGATTAGCCGCCATAATACCGCCCTCATTGGCTCTTAAAAGCACATTGGATGTCACCGGCTGTCCTTTAGATATATCCGCGCGCAAAATGCCACTTGCTGCGCTATAGGCGCTTTGTTTGCTATCGCTGCGCTTGACCAGACCTTCAAACAATGCTTCTTTCGGCCATGTTTGCCATTTAACATCTTTTTCGCCAATCTCCTTGCCAGCCTTTAAATCTTCCAGTGCGACAACAACCATCACCGTTTCTACAGAAGGCGAGGAAGCGACTTTTTTCTTACCTCCTCCCAAGGTGAGCTGCACCATCATGGCTACAAGTACTGAAATCAAAAAACCACCGACCATAATAATCATCATATTTCTATTCATCTCAAAACCTTCTCGCTATTCAGTCGTTATCATCAACGTGATCCAAAAACGTGTTTCAAATGTGTTTCATCGTTTCAACTAAGCGCGATAAACAAGCGCTATAAAAATTGAGCCATAAGCTGTGCGTCAAAATATCCAGCCATAGCCATACCGATCAACGCGCCGCCAGTAATAGGAATGGCATAAGGCACAGCACTTTCGCCACGTTGCAACCGTGCCAACCAGCCATTATCATTTCCGGTATCTTCACCATTCAGAACATCGCCAAATGGTTTAAACTTTCGAATAAATATCGCGATAAAGCCTAGAACAGCACCAAAAACCGCCCAATAAAAAATAAAAGTCATCAGATTACCAAGCCCTACCCACAAGCCGAACGCACTGGCTAATTTTGAATCGCCACCGCCAATAATCTTCATCATGTATAAGGAGAACGTCGCAATAAACACGATAGAAGCCGCAACCAAATGCTGTAAAATTCCTTCGAAGACATCAACTTCAGCCAGATACGCCACACCAAATCCGGCCAAGAACATAATCGCGATTACAAAAACCATATTATTAGGAATTGTCATTGTCTGAAAATCAGACCGGCTGGATAAAAAACCTGCCATTACTGTCGCCACAAGACAGAATATATAAAGAACTAAAAACAACATTACCCCGTACACCTTATAAAACCCCATACATTTTCTGTATTACCTATCAGCCATGCCCGCCGATAAAAACAGAGCCCCCGAAAAAAGCCCGCCCAAAAAGGAATATTCTTGAGCGGGCTTTCGTCACGGGGAGGCAGATTAGTTACTGGTTGCCGTATCTTCAACAGCACCTTCGGCATTTTCCATTGCCGTACCAATAGTCTCGAATACACCCTGGAGATCATCACCAAAGGCGAACACGGAGGCCACAATAGCAAGCGAAATACCACCGGCGATCAATCCATATTCAATCGCTGTTGCACCGCTTTGGTCATCAAGGTAGGCCTGAACTTTTGTGATTAATTTGAGCATAGTTTTCTTCCTTCTAGTCTAATTGTTTATAAGAGAATTTACTCCCATTTCCCGCGACCACTTTGTGGCCACCCCTATTCTTTAATTGTAACAAACTATATTTAAATGGCAGTTAACTTTACTTTGTATTATTTATAATTTTTAAATAAAATTGAAACTATATTTAATAAACTAACAAAATCAAAAGTATAGAAGGAGTTTCAACCGCTCACATATATAATACTGAGCTCTTTACTAATGCGTTCGAACGCCTCAATCAGATCATCTTGCTCTGGCGCATAAAAATAATTTGAAGGTTTCGAAGCACAGGATTCAAAATCATCTTTGATATCACCGGATAATTTCGTACCGAAAACGACCGTATAGACTTTAATGCCATTCGCCTTCATATCCTCGCAAGTCTCTACAAAGCGATCCTGCACAATCTGCTTACCCTCGTTCTTATTATCACCAAGTGGCGACTGAGGCCCGCCAAGTGGCCCTGTACCGTCCAGATAGTAACCATATGGAGAAAAGTCGGAATCTTTATACCCGTCTGTTGCCGACTTTTTCCAGAACTGGTTTTCGCCATCTGTCATCATCACAACAACCTTTTGCCAGCGTTCGTTATCATAAGACGCCCCTTCGGTGAACGGCTCAGCAGGCGAGAGAAGTCGATAGCCCCAGCTCATGCCAACATTCCCCAAGGTTCCGCCACGGCACCAATATTCAAGATTGGCCGCAGATTTCAGAAGATACTCTTTATTGGTCGTGAGTGGCACAATCGGGTTAAACTCCGGACAGCCTAAATTCGGTGTACGGCGATTATTACACTGTGACTGCCCAACATTTAAACTGCCGCCGGAATCAACGTCCCAATCATTATCATCACCATCTGCTGGTGTAGCAGGTGCCCAATATGGTTCCCACGCTCCACCCTCATCCATATCATCATCATAAGTATCATGCGGATAATCACGTGCCATAACACAGCCATGCCAATGCACATCCGCATCCAGATCATCTTCATCATCCACGTAATGATATTCGACATCCGCGCCTCTATATTGCGGCAAATCGTCAACAATGCTTGGCGCAATCTCGCCAACATTAACCGCCACCGAATAAGGAACCAGACCGATTTTAACAAAATCAGGATCACTACTGCGGTCATATAATATCTCGATAAAATTATTGGTCGCAGTCCGCAAAGACTGAATACTCTGCCCCTGCATCGAACCGGTTACATCCAGAACAAGAGCGACCTCCAAGCCGCGCACATCACGATGCACCACTGTCTTACAGCTAATATTCATCTCTGGCACGCCAAGCACCCGCATAAAAGATGTCTTATAACGCGCCGTTGCTCTCGCAACCACATCTTCGCCCGCAGCCTCGACATCAACACTCAACACTTTGCCGATTGCGCCGCTCGGGTAATTAATATTGATAAACTGCTCTACGCGTTCAACAACATCATCTTCTTCAACATACGTCGCCGCACCGGATATCGTCGCTACATCAAGCGCACCACAAAGACGGGCGCGAATATGATAACTCTGCCCCAAATCAAGCGCTACCCCAACACTACCAACAAGAACAGGGGCCATCACGGCAAAAGCAGCGGCAATTGTTCCCAATGTCGCCAACCGGTACTTTAGAAGGACATCCTTGATCCCTCTAAACAAATCCAATTTGAGAAAACCTAACCTTTTTTTCATCACCCTATTAACCTCTATACCCCTTGCCACATAAACCTTGCTGCATTGTTTTTATTCAGTTTTATTCGCTTTTATTTCACTGACCTATTCACTGGCCTTATTGTTTCCACTCTGCCTTTACAACTTCTATCTTGCGCCCTCGGATAAAAGTCGTTTCCTTCAACTCAATATCTCCTAAAATCAATTCACCGAATAAAGGCTTATAATCATAAGTCACGCGTACAGCAATTAACCCGTCAGATGGCAACGACATCTCTAACATGCGTTCATGAAGATCTGCACCAACAGGGCTGCCATCGCTTGTATATTCCCAGTAAGTTGTCGGATCGGTTTCGATATTGCCATCCTTATCAAAAGCAACACTGAGCATCTCGACATAAAAACCGGATGTATCAAATGGCTCCATCGCAACTTCACCCGCCACCACTGCCTGTTCGACTTCGGCCATATCAACGGTAAGTTCGCGCCCGATCAAATCTGCCATAATCTGGGTCGCGGAAATCGCTCGTTTACCGGCGGCAAGACCATTTCCCACATCCCAAATCCCGAGGATCATTGAAAACAGAACCGGAAAAACAAGCACAAACTCGGCCGCCGCAGCGCCGCTATCATCGCGTATATATGATAAAAAGTTTTTACTCATAACTTACAAACACCACTTACAAACACCCAGACCGCCTTACGGCGCAGCCCTTTACTAAACAAACCTTTAAATACTGCAATCTTCATCAACATCGAAATCAAACGGCTCTGATTTTACAACTGTCGTTGCAATCAAAAGCCTTTGATTACCGGGATAGTTCGACCACATCTTTCCGTAGAGTGGCGTCAAAAATTCATAGAGATAAGAAATGCGGATAAGCGATACGCACCCAGCGGTAATCGCGTCAACTTCGAATGCCGGGTCAACCAAACCACCTTCCTCATTAACAGTTGCTGCAATATCAGTTGAAAATTTATCAAGCTTAAGCACTTCAAATTCGATTTTATTACAATCTGTCAGAACATCGCCATGGCTGCATACAATTTCGATAAACTTGTCTTCCATCGCCTCAATAGTTTCTTCTTGCTGGATCTGACCAACACGAATTTGACGTGCGACAACATCAAGAGCCCCATCAACTACACTTGATGTGGCAAAGAATAATGACAGCTCTACAATTGAAATCACAGTGAACACAAACGGTATAGCCAGCAGGCTAAACTCGATCGCTGTTGTTCCGGTTTCATCCCTGAATATCGCCAAAAATCTATCGAATAGAGATTTCACTAGCATTTTAGTAAAATACCCCCATACCCCTAAAACCCAAAAAGCATGCCCCTTCGGACATGCTTCGTTACTCTTACACCTATTACAAGTTTACACCCCCAGTGCATAAGGAATGGTTATTTTACACTACAATGATAATTATATTTTACATAAGTTTTATACACTTTTACAAGCATTACCCATCCCCCCCTATATAGGGTACGAGCTAGTGATCCATAATTTTAGGGAAATAAATCAGGCCGACTTAGTGGCTTTTTCCAAAGGAAAACCAAAAGGATCTAGGGTTACAGCACCAGTAACTTCTTTGCCCCAGCGCTTCTCGAGCTCTTCCTGACGCTTGGAAATATCCTCAAGTCGCTTACTATATTTCTTCACCATAAGCGCCTCGACAACACCTGATAGCGACCAGTTAATCACATAACCAATAGCCGCTCCGGAATACATCACAATAATAGTAAATGGATTAGAGAGCATCTCTACCCCCATATCCAGCTCATGACCATTCATCCATAACTGGATCAAAAAAGGACTACACCCCGCAAGATTCATCGCGCCAATGGTAATAGCAAGTGTGCCCTTACCTGTACGATCGACCACTGCCGCCGCTAGTGTCGGCAGCATCCCAACCACAATCAATATCGTGGATTGCAAGAAAGCAAGCGAGAGCAATATACCGGAAATCATGACAAGCTGTCCGGTCCAAGGCATTTTACCCTTGCCCTTACCTTTTTTTGCCTTCTTGGCCTTTACCTTTTTTTCTTTTGCCATTCCTGTATAAATCCGGCTCGAAACAAAGAGCCGTTCCCTTCATTATTTCAACATAAATATAAATGCGAATGCCAGTATGATGATGCCGCTAATAACGCCAGAGACAACAGCAGCTATTTCCTGTCCGTCTTCTTTACCAAAACGATCAGGATGTTTAAGCTTATCCTGAACACTTAACGCCTCTTTTTTAAGACGCTTATACTCTTCAATCGCCTGTTTAAACTCACCAAGATCACTCTTCCACACCGCATCATCATCAATCGCTTTGGCAAGCAGCCCCAAATCACCGCCACCCTTCACTTTCTCAACACTCTTTTGAACCTTCTCGCGCATAGATCGATCATGATAGCGGTCATAAACCGGCCCCATAATATCGGCAAGCCAGGTCGTAAGCCCTGGAAACTCACCCAGACCTGCCCGTCTTTGAATCGTAGAAAGAATACGAAGATTAGCCAGAATACGCTTAAAATAATCGCGTGAGTTTAGCTCAACTAGAAAACTATCAATAGATTTTGAATCCCGAACTGATAAAAAAGCAGCTATATGACGATCAATAATAAGCTCGGGTCGATCCGGTTGTTTGGAAATATTTTCAAGCGCATACATAAGCGTTTCGGGATTGGTTATATAATAAGAATCAAGCGCCTCGCTCAAACACGGAACATCAGGGCTCACAACGTATAAGGCCCGCTCCAGGCCATACCCCATATTATTCTGATTTACTGCCTTTTTCGCATCTCCCACACGCTTCAAAATATGAGTCAAATCAGTCACACTATCTTTTTGAATATCAAACCATTTGGATAAGAACTGGTAAAAAATAATATCACGAAATGGCTGGGGGTCTGCTTTATTCACAAATGCATTAGCCATGACAAACGAAAAACCATCAGCACAGAATTTCATCCCTTTATAACGAACCGGAGATTGTGGATACATAACCATTGCAATATAAGACATCACACGATCCCAATACCCAGCACCGCGTCCTTGCGCATTGGCCATACTCAAAGCATCTTCAAAGCGCTTTTCCATCGTGGCATCTTCCAAAGAGCGGCTAATCCATTTTCCACGCATTGCGTTACCTCTTTTGGGTTATCTTCCAGCACCTGCGCCAGCATGATCGGCCTTAGATAATTACGACCATTAAATGAAAGCGGACGGCTGGCTTTCTTTGCCCATGCGGGCTGACGCGGGGTTAAACGCTGCCCCTCGAGCCATTGCTCAATCTCCTCCAAACTCAGCCGCTGATCAGGGTTATCGTATAAAAGTCCACGCAAAAGCTCCATAATAGGTGCAGAGAACCTTTCGCCGGATGTGAGCGTGGCAAAACTGCCCGTATCAATCTTTGTCGCCAATATCTGTTCATCACTCATCGAGGCAAGCGGATTGTTATTGCGCATAAGCACTGTAATTGTCACGCCCATTGCATATAAATCGTCTTCTACGCCACCCTCACCACGTGCGATCGGGTCGGCAATAGAACGCTCTACCGACTCATACATCGCAGGCTGCGAAAAGCCCGGCGGCAATGACAAACAATCGCCCAGTATCACACGCTCAACATCTTTACCGGCGCCGCCATCAAAAACATTAGAGGGGTTAATACCGCGATGTGATATGCCCTTATCACGTAAATCATACAAAACAGACAGCATCGGCTTGATAAAAGCCTGTGTAACTTTCTCAGATTTCCAGCCAAGCCCTTCTTTGACACCGGCCGCAATCAAGGGCTTACCAAGGTTATTCTCATAAATAAGCACAAAACGTTCGGCCTTGGCAGGCGGCCAATACACAACGCCGGACATAGTGAGCTTTGCCAGTGATGGGTTAACCAGCGCCCCATATTTACCGCGCTCGCCCATGCGCGGCATATATGCTTTTTCACACACCAGTGCAAAATGCAGCATGTGTGTGTCACCGCGAAGCTGCGCCGCATAGGCCTGTATAGGACCTCTATCAAGATGCCTTAAACGCTTATCGACATAAATATCAACTTTTTCATTCAGTACTGCCGCTCCGCTACCGCCACCTGTCGAAGCCGGCGCAACAGCATCCTCCAGACCATCAGCACCTTCGGTACTTGTTTGGTCTGTATATCCATCCTGCTCTGTTGTTTGTGATGTCATTTATGCGCAAAATATTGTGATGTTGTCATACAAGAACAACTATTCTACTTCTGTTTTCCCAAGAAGTAAAACCGATGCAACGATTTATGCGTTTAATTTATGCGTTAAAAAAACGATTACGAGAAAAACGGATCTTTCACCAATATCGTATCATCACGCTCCGGACTTGTAGAAAGCAATGTGACGGGCGCTTCGATAAGCTCTTCAACACGGCGTACATATTTGATCGCTTCCGCCGGAAGTTCAGCCCATGAACGCGCGCCATAAGAACTATCTTGCCAGCCAGAAATAGTTTCATAAACCGGAACAACGCTTGCTTGCTCGACTTGTGAAGCAGGGTAGTAGTCCAGTTTTTGACCATTAAGCTCATAACCAACACAGATATTAATTTCGTCCAGACCATCCAAAACATCAAGTTTGGTCAGCGCAATACCGTCAATACCGGAAACTTTAACCGCCTGACGCACCATCACAGCATCAAACCAGCCACAACGGCGCTTACGGCCTGTCACTGTGCCAAATTCACGGCCTTTTTTGCCAAGCGCTTCGCCAATATCATTATCCTGTTCGGTTGGAAACGGCCCCGTGCCCACACGTGTTGTGTACGCTTTTGTAATACCGAGAACATAATTCACGCTTTTCGGGCCTACACCTGATCCGCTCGCTGCCTGCCCCGCCACAGTATTCGAAGATGTGACAAAAGGATATGTACCATGATCCACATCAAGCATCGCACCTTGTGCCCCTTCAAATAATATCTTCTCACCCTTCATACGGGCTTCTTCCAGACGTTTCCAAGGCACACCGGCGTACTGCAAAATATCAGGACGGATTTTAACAAGCTCGTCATAAACATCAGACGCATCAATCGGATCCGCGCCGAGGCCTTTGAGCAATGCATTGTGGTGAACCATCATGTTATCAAGTTTTTCCTGTAACAACTCGTCATGTTTCAAATCACAAACGCGAATACCGCGTCTTGCTACTTTATCTTCATATGTTGGCCCGATACCACGGCCTGTTGTTCCAATTTGTCCCTTGCCACGCGCTTTCTCCAGCGCCGCATCAAGTCTTTGATGTATCGGAAGAATGAGGTTTGCGTTTTCAGCAAGCAATAGGTTTTCAGACGTAATCGTCACGCCCTTTTCCTGCACGGTTTTAATTTCGTTCAACAATGCCCACGGATCAACAACAACGCCGTTACCGATAATCGAAAGCTTGCCTCCACGAACTACACCGGAAGGAAGCAGGCTGAGCTTGTATTCAACACCATCAATAACCAACGTATGACCAGCATTATGACCGCCCTGAAAACGCACAACAACGTCCGCGCGATTTGAAAGCCAATCAACAATCTTGCCTTTGCCTTCGTCGCCCCACTGTGATCCGATTACTGCTACATTAGCCATATTTTTTCCTCTTTAAAATTAAACCAAATTAGATTTATGCGGATTTACTCTGTCTTTCAATGAAAAGACACAAATCATCAACAACTGTCTGGATCAGATCTGAATTCCCACCTTCCGCCATAACGCGGATCACGGGCTCTGTTCCTGATGCTCGTACAACAAGGCGGCCATCATTAGACAATGTCTGTTCGGCCTGCTTGATCGCCTCTTTCACAGATTCATCATCAAGCGGCTGGTTTTGCCCTTCGTAACGCACATTTTTTAAAATTTGCGGATAAGGATCAAATAAATGCAGAGCTTCACTTGCAGCTTTTCCTGAA
>JAUILO010000031.1 GCA_030432775.1 Alphaproteobacteria bacterium | reverse complement strand
TTCACCTGCCGTCACAAGGCAATAAATTTTCTCTTGACAATTGTTCCATTGTATCAACTATTGACACAACTATGGATTGATCAAAAGAAAAAAAACAAACATCATATCCATCAATACAAGCAAAACTCAAAAGAGGAAGGAAATACAATGAAACAGCACACCATATACTCCAGTAACACAGGTGATATCTTGTACGGAGGGTTATTTGACAATATGTCGCTATGCTTTGAAAACGCTATCATCGATAGAGCTGATCTGGATTATGCATGCCTGAAAAACGCAAATCTGATCAACGCAAATCTAGATGAATTAGATGCAACATCGGTAGACTTTAGCGGTGCAAACCTGATGGGCGCTAATATATCGGATGCAAAGCTCAAAAATGCGAACTTCAAAAATACAAATCTGCGCGGTACATGTCTTGCATTTTCAACTCTGGAAAACATTGACTTCACCGGTTCACTCTTTGGCGGCACGGACATTTCCGGCAGCACAATCATAAGATGCCGTTATGACACCATATCGGCACTATCGCAAAATTTCATTGATACAGAGAAACTATATAATTGCCTGTATATAGAGGTAAATAAAGCTGTAAATAGGTTCTCACAGCCCCCTGTCTACATCACAGGCTTAGATTTACCAGTCGCCTTATTCGATACACAAATGAAAATCGGATACCTATCAAAGCCTTATTCAGAATGGGTTATACTATCCAACGATAACGGCTTACGCATTCCCGGCGCCGATAGCCTGATCCACAGTTTCTTCCATAAGCATCAAACGGCCCTTACAAACCTTGCCCGCAATAGGTTCCAATGTCAAAACCATATGCTATGGGAAAAAAAGAGTCATACTATCGAACAAATTTCTTGACTAATGCTAGTCATAGTTGCAATAAAGATCGCATACAACTGTATCGAAAGATGCGGTCATATGTGTGTGGGGAATAAAAAATGTTGTACTTAAATATAGGTACGCTTTTTGCCATTTATGCTGAATGGTCAAAAACGTTTGCGGCGCGTCCGCTATTTGAAAAATCTGAATATAAAGATGAGCTGATTTTCGATTTGCCATTTTGCCGTGTCATATACACACCGGGCAAATGCCTGAAGCGCAAGAACAAAGATGAAAACAACACGATAAACACAGCTGATCACATTCAGGACGGACACAAAACAGGAAAGAGATACAAAGTTCATGGCCAAGTACAAAACAGCAGGTACATTCCTTACGCTGCTAAAGGAATTACAAAAAGTTGACAATGAATTCCCACTACAATACGCAATTTGCCTGACGCAGATTGCGTTAAACGAAGGGTTATCACTCACCAATCTCGCAGATCTGACAGGAATGCCATTATCCACCGTATCACGTATCGTCGGCGCTTTATCACATAAGCGCCAAAAAGGAACCGCCTATAAACTCGTGAAGGTCATGATCAGCAGCGAAGAAAAACGCAAAAAAGAACTCTACCTGACTAGCCGCGGCCAAACCGTTATGCACAGTATTACCGAGCTATTGCAAACACCGCCCGGTTCGATCTCTGTAAAAACAGGCTAGCCCCAGCGCGGGATACACATAAATACAGCGACTAACTATAGAGTTTAGACAGATTGATTGATTGCCTGTAAGCACAAACAATGTATATTCTTGCTTGCACAATTTTCAGGTATATCGTATCAGGTAATTGTATCTACCAAGTCTTTGTTTTTACCGTCATAAAATGATGGTCAGGAATTACAGACAATAGTGGCCCCTTGGCGGAATTGGTAGACGCACACGACTTAAAATCGTGAGTCTTCGGACGTCCCGGTTCAAGTCCGGGAGGGGCCACCACTTACTTACTAAGGTTTATCAAGCAGTTCACAAATGTTCTGTCTCACATCAAAAATATAAAAGTGTCTCACATTATGCCTATGCCACGCATTCCTTGTCGGCAGAGGTCACTTTTTTTTGTTGAGGAAAAAACGGAAAGATATTAGGTTATGTCAAATTAAAGGGCGCTAATAAAAACTAATATTAAGGGAGCGTGTAAAATGGCCCAAACAATATATGACACCATAAAGGCTGAAGACCACAAATTGCTTTTATCTATTCTGGAAAGTTCCGAAATTGATGTATCATGCAGCTACCCTCAATCATGCTGCACACAACATTTCAACACGACCACTATGAACATCACCCCTTATGATTTTTCTTTAACGGGTGTGGCTGCATTCACAAAAAGACCGCTGCAAGATGTTAAAGAAACGCTCTGCGCATACCCATGGAACCAGCTTATAAGCTATGTAGGAATAGATCATACAGGCCCGCAGAAAACAGAGCTTTATCGCATAAAGACCGAACACGTCCGCCCCTTGCGCGAAAAACTTGAACAAATCCAGCAGACATTGCCACCAGTCTTACCCCGACCACACGATCATTACGATTTTCGCTCTGTTGAATATCTACTGCAAAAATCAAGAGAGTCAGAAAATGAAAAATTACACCTTCTGGATACAGCAAGACAAAGACTGGATGAAACTGTTTCCTTATTAAAGGAAGCACATTTGCTTGGTATATTAATCATCACTAACAAATTACAAGATACAATTGACGAATGGGATCAAATATTATCGGCCGAACGAGAAATGTTATTAGACCAGCATGGCCGCACGCAGCCACAAACGGCAAAAAAACTTAAAATATAAATACAACCATACATGCTGAAGAGACGAACAAACCTCAACTCACCGCCCCTTTTACAACACAGGGCATCATAAAAAATGCCGCTATTATACAGCGACATTTGAAAATTCACCGAACCAATATTGCATACCTATCGCACATATACTGTGCATGCAAAATTCATTGAACGTGTAAGCTACGAACCTGTGCTGCGTATACTCAAGGCGCGGGGTTCATCGCCATGTTTTTCAACAAGGGCAATAAGATCATCCGTTGCTTTTTCAAGCATCTCCGGATTTGTTCCACGCAGAACCAGACTAAGCCCCAACATACCGCCACGGTAATGCGGGTAACTACCCAGAACAAGTTCGGGATAATTGTCCTGCAACTCAGCAAGATCAGCCGCAATAGCGCTTTCCGGCAATGAACACGCAACAGTATTAGACAAAATCGGTTTACCCGATTTAATCGCGCCCAATACATGATCAAGCATTGCCTGCATAATACGCGGCACACCGGCCATAACATAAACATTCTCAATGACAAAACCAGGCGCGGCCGTCACCGGATTTGGAATTAATGTACTGCCTTTCGGGATCATGCTCATCTTGGCACGTGGCGGGGTCAGCTCTTCAAGACCGTAATGCTCTTCCAGCATTGCAAAAGCTTCGCTGCTACGCTCAAGAGGAACACCAAATGCATCTGCTACGCAATCTGCTGTGATATCATCATGTGTCGGACCCACACCACCAGTTGAAAACACATATTCGAAATTAGCACGAAGATCATTAAAGGTCTTAACAATCATCTCTTTATCATCAGGGACAATGCGAACTTCGCCAAGGACAATACCATGATCAGTCAGGCGCGATGCAATCCACTGCGTATTCGTGTCCTGCGTTCGTCCGGCAAGAATTTCATTGCCGATAATGATCAGCGCCGCAACATAAACATCGCCTTTTGTATATTCATCCATTTTAGTCTAAAGTCCCATCAAATTTGTTTTCTATTTATTTCGTATACTAACACCTATATTAATATAGGAAACATATAGAAAATTATATAAGTTAAACGTTAAAAGAAACAAAAACTTTCAAACAGTTACCATAAAAAACAAGGGCAAAATGACTAAGAGCAAACAAACACAAAATTCCGCAATACGTTATTCAAGAGACGGCATTGAGCTGCATGGCGAAGAAGCGTTCGTTTATATGCGCAAAGCCGGGCGCCTCGCAGCGGAAGTGTTGGACTATATTACAGATTTCATTAAGCCGGGCGTGACAACAGAAGAGCTTGATAGACTTTGCCATGAGTTCATTATCGACCACAACGCAATCCCCGCTCCGCTAAACTATAAAGGCTTCCCGAAATCCATCTGCACATCGATCAACCATGTTGTGTGCCATGGTATTCCCGAACAAAGAAAGCTCAAAAACGGTGACATCATGAATTTGGACGTCACAGTAATTCTTGACGGCTGGTACGGCGACACAAGCCGCATGTATATTGTAGGTGATAAAGCATCCGTAAAAGCCAAAAAGCTGGTGAGCGTAACATATGATTGCCTGATGGCAGGTATCGAAGTTGTTAAACCCGGCGCAACACTTGGATGTATCGGTCACGCCATACAGCAACTTGCCGAAAGTAACCGTTTTTCTGTGGTACGCGATTTTTGCGGCCATGGCATAGGACAAACATTCCACTCCCCACCATCTGTCGTGCATTACGGGCAGCCAAAAACCGGGCCTGTCCTTGAGGCGGGCATGCTATTTACCATCGAGCCGATGATAAACGCAGGCGGCTGGCCGACTTTAGTGCTTAATGACGGATGGACAGCTGTAACGCGTGACAAGTCACTATCGGCACAATTCGAACACACAATTGCCGTGACCCAAACAGGTTACGAGATCTTCACATTATCCCCCAGAGGCTACACGCAACCGCCATACAATGACTGAGACACAGCGACCAGATGATTCTAAACCTCACTATCACGGGCATAGAGACCGTCTGCGCGCACGTTTTCAAACTGGCGGCGCTGATGCACTGGCCGATTACGAATTACTCGAACTGTTATTATTTACCGCCATACCGCGCCGTGATGTTAAGCCTCTTGCAAAAGAAATGCTCACCAAATTTGAAACTATTGGCGGTATATTCAACGCGCCTTTTTCTGAGTTGCAAAAAGTCGATGGGCTATCGGATAAAACCATTATAACGATCAAAACTATACAATCCCTATTCCATCGCATGTTAAAACAGGAAGTGATGAACAAGCCTGTGCTAAATTCGTGGAACAAGCTCAAGGAATATTGCCAGATAACCATGGCACATGAACAAAAAGAGCATTTCCGCATTTTGTTCCTGAACAAGAAAAACGAACTTATGGCCGATGAAACCCAGCAAAGCGGCACAGTCGACCACACACCGGCCTACCCGCGCGAAATCATGAAACGCGCACTTGAAATAGGCGCAACAGCCATAATTTTAGTGCATAATCACCCCAGCGGTGACGCCACTCCATCAGAGCAGGATATCGACATGACATTCGCCATCAAGGCGGCAGGCGAACCGTTTCATATGATCGTTCATGACCATATCATCGTGTCAAAAAATGGTACATCCAGCATGCGCAATCTGGACCTGATTTAAAACACAGCTCACGCAGCAGCGCAAAAATCCGAAACTACAAAATCCAGATCGCAAAAACCCAGACAGCAAAAACATTGTGCAACTGCGAGATAACGTGTATAAATGAAGCAATAAAAACAAGAAAAATGAAACCAAGTTGAACAGGGATGAACAATGTTTGTATACGTTAGACACGCCTTCAGCCGGGCAAACAAATACCAAACCGACATGCAAGAAAAAGGGCATGATGGTTTGGAGGGTGAAGAACTTCTGAATTACATTAACGCAACTTTTGATGAGCGTGATGCAGATCTGGCAGATCAAGGCATAGAACAAGCCAAAGAATCAGCACAATTATTCAAACAATGGATGATCGATAACGACATCTCAATTGATCAGGTTGTCATCAGCCCGATGATGCGCGCCATTCGTACCGCCAGTATTTTTCTTGAGGCCATCGGTTATCAAGGCGAAGTAACTCTTGATCCTGATCTACAGGAAAGAATGCAGGAAAACATAGCTGATCTGGGTTCTGATAAAACACCGCTTTTGGAGCGTATCCGTAACAGTAGTGATCTGTTAAACGGCCTATCCATTGACGAGTCGCTTTTAACAAAAGAAGCATGGTACGCTGCCGACGCAGAAAGCGAAGAAGAATTCAGTGCCCGCATTGATTCTGTGCGCGATAAATACGTACGCACAGCCGAACACACAAAAGGTTCTATCACACTGGCGTTCTCGCACCATCAAATTGGTCAGGGCCTCAAAAACGATGACGACCGGATTGAAAACGCAGCAGCTCTGGATATAAAATCAGACGGTTCATACACCTCGCTTTATAAAGCTGCAGGGCCTAAATAATCACGCCCAGATTAGCAAAAAAACAAGCAGACCAGCATGACAATAAATTAAGGAACGTCCATAACCTTCTTAAACGGTTAGCTATATGTGCCTTTACATCACTTTTTGGGCAATATGCGCGCGGCACTCAACTTTCCGGTCTGAGCAACATTCTGGCCCGGGAAGCATTTAGACTTTAGCATATTGCATCTACAAACCAGCCACGCCACCTGACATAATCTCGCCTAATTTTATGTCAAATTCGTCCAACCAAAAGCACAAAAATATTAAACATAATCATTGTGCGATGTAGCAATTCTCTCTATAGCTGAAACGATAAAAACAATAAAAAAAGAGTCCCATAAAGCGAGATTAATAGAGGTCATAAAAAATGTTTATATATGTACGCCACGCCTTTAGCAGAGCCAATCAATACGAAGTCGAGATGTTTGAAAAAGGTCATAATGACCTGGAAGGTGAAGCCCTTCTTGATTACGTGAATGCCACATTCACAGAGCGCGATGCAGATCTTGCCGACCAAGGCATAGAACAAGCCACCGGATCCGCACAATTATTCAAACAATGGATGATTGATAACGATATTACAATCGACCAAGTTCTTATCAGTCCGATGATGCGTGCCATTCGCACAGCAAGTATTTTTCTTGAAGCCCTCGGTTACCAAGGCGAAGTGAAACTTGTGCCGGAACTACAGGAAAGAATGCAAATCAGTGTCGCTGATCTCGGCACAGACAAAACACCGCTATTAGACCGTATCCGCAATAGCAGTGACCTGCTGAATGACCTATCCATCGACGAATCCCTGCTTGAAAAAGAAGCATGGTATGCCAGCACAGCTGAGACAAACGAAGAATTTAGCGCCCGTATTGATGCGGTACGTCAAAAATTCATCAAACCCGCCGAAAATACAGCAGGATCAATTACTCTGGCCTTCACACACCAACTTGTCGGCCGAGAACTTAAACACGATAAAAGCGGCATTGAAAACACACAGGCGCTAGAGATAAAATCTGACGGCTCGTATAGAGCGTTATATCGCCCCCCGGCCTTAAGCTTACGTACATAGCCGAGTTTTCTATTTTATTTGAAAATCACTATTGATCCGCAGCGATGCTTTGACTAGTCTTCACCTGAAAAATGAAGAGGTACTTATTATGATTCCACGTTATTCCCGTCCTGAAATGACTGCTATTTGGGCTCCTGAAAACAAGTTCAAAATCTGGCTGGAAATTGAAACACTTGCTTGCGAGCAAATGGCAAAACTCGGCACAATTCCGGAATCAGTTCCTAAGGTTCTTCGTGAAAAAGGTGCATTTGATATTGATCGCATCGACGAAATCGAAAGAGAAGTCAAACATGACGTCATCGCATTTTTGACAAGCGTCGCCGAACATATTGGTGAAGATTCACGCTATGTCCACCAAGGAATGACATCGTCAGACGTTGTTGACACTGCCTTTGCGGTACAACTCACACAATCAGCCGATATTCTAATCGATAAACTCGAAGCCCTGCTCGGCGCGCTAAAAAAACGCGCTTACGAGCATAAAGAAACAATTTGTGTCGGAAGAAGCCACGGCATTCACGGCGAACCGACGACATTCGGTTTAAAACTTGCCGGTCACTACGCCGCATTCAAACGTAACCTGCAACGCCTTAAAACAGCCAAGGCGCAAATTTCACGCTGTACAATTTCAGGCGCAGTCGGCACCTACGCCACGGTTGATCCATCTGTTGAAGCCTATGTCGCAGGAAAACTCGGTCTAGAACCTGAAACAGTATCAACACAGGTTATCCCGCGTGATCGCCACGCAGAGTTTTTCACAACACTGGCCATTATCGCCTCCTCTATTGAGAATCTGGCTATTGAAATTCGTCACCTGCAAAGAACCGAAGTCCGCGAGGCCGAAGAATTTTTCTCCAAGGGGCAAAAAGGTTCATCGGCTATGCCGCATAAACGCAACCCGATCTTAACCGAAAACATGACAGGCCTTGCCCGCGTGGTTCGCTCGGCCGTAGTTCCTGCGCTTGAAAATGTAGCACTTTGGCACGAACGGGATATCTCCCATTCATCTGTCGAGCGCATGATTGCACCGGATGCTTGCGTAACGCTTGATTTTGCTCTGGCACGCCTTGCTATGGTGGTGGATAACCTGCTTGTATATCCCGATACAATGAAGAAGAACCTGAATAAACTTAACGGCCTTGTATTCTCCCAGCGCGTTATGCTGGCTCTAACACAGGCTGGTATCAGCCGCGAAATCGCCTACCGTGTTGTTCAAAGCAATGCAATGGCAGTCTGGGAAGATCTGGACGGTAAGGACTTTAAAACACGTCTGGCACAAGACGAAGATGTGAAGAAACACCTGAGCAAAGCGGATCTGGATGATATCTTCAATACAGACCACTACCTCAAACACCTTGATATGGTTTTCGAACGAGCATTTTCCGAATAAATCCGGAACAAAAACTAGGGATTCTCCTTGCCTTCGGCGTATAAGACTATATCTTTAAAGGCACAAAATATTACTCACCTCAAGATTGATGGAGCACCGCAATGAAGGGCGATAAGAAAGTCATAGAATACCTAAACGCAATCCTAAAGAAGGAACTGACAGCAATTAATCAGTACTTCTTGCATTCCCGTATGCTTGAAGATTGGGGCGTTACGAAACTAGCCAAGCACGAATATCAGGAATCAATTGAAGAAATGCAACATGCAGACATCCTGATCAAACGCATCCTTCTGCTTGAAGGCCTGCCGAACTTGCAGGATATGGGCAAAATCCGTATCGGTGAAAACGTAAAAGAAATTTTGGAATGTGATCTAGCCGGTGAACTTGATGCCCTTCCAATCTTGAAAGAAGCGGTTAAATACTGTGATTCAATTGGCGATTACGTATCAAAAGATATTTTCGTTTCTATTCTAACAGATGAAGAACACCATATTGACGGTATCGAAACACAGCTGCACCAAATCGGCTTGATCGGCATTGAAAAATTCATTCTGTTGCAATCTGACGCTGAAATAGCGGAATAAGACGATCCGATGAAAGTCATTGCTTCGGCTGCGATGTCAATCGATGGCTATCTAGACGATAATTCCGATACACGGCTTGTCCTATCAAGCCCGCAAGACTTTGACGCAGTGCACGCTTTACGCGCGCGCTGTGACGCGATACTCGTTGGCGCCAACACGGTTCGCAAGGACAACCCATCCCTCACCGCGCGAACAACGCCGCCCGCCTACCCCGTCAAAGTAACCATCACAAAATCCGGTAACATTGACCCGCAAAGCCGATTCATACAGGATGGCACAGGGCAGAAAATCATTTATTGCACGCCTGATATACAAAAAACAATCAAGGACAAATTCAAGCAAAGCCTTACCGCCGAAACGTTTGAAACTCTCACCATCAAGGCCTTTGATGGCACAGCCACCGCGATCATTGCAGATCTGAGCGCATCAAATATATCCACCCTGATGATTGAGGGCGGCGCGCAAACATTAAAAGATTTTCTGGATGCCGGATTAATTGACGAGTTTCGGTTGGCTATCGCACCTATAAACCTATCCCCTGCTGCTGGTGACAATGAAACAGCAGCACGCCTGACAGATTATGATAAAGATCTATTTATGCATTCTTATGGGCTACAGCTTAAGAACACACAGACACTCGGCGACACCGTGATATATAACTACGAAAGAAACCATGAAAAATGGATGAAGCTGGCCATTCAACTTTCCGAAGATAGCCCGGCCACAGACAGATACAGGGTTGGTGCGCTCATCATCGATCCGCGCGGCAAATTGGTTTCAAGCGGCTATACTGGCGAGTTATCGCCTATATGCCATGCCGAGGAAGCGGCACTTGAAAAGGCCCTTAAGAACGGAGCCGATCTGCGCGGATGTACGATATATAGCTCAATGGAACCATGCAGCACACGTGCTTCAATGCCCCATTCCTGCACAGAGCTGATTATAAATTCCGGCATCACACGCACGGTCTTTGCGCTGAGCGAGCCGCCAATCTTCGTCACATGCGAAGGCCACGCCCTATTGGAGCAAGCCGGAATACAAGTTATACATCTCACCGAATATGCACAAAGCGTCCGTGATATAAATTCGCATTTAATCAAATAATAAAAAACACGCTTTATAGCATTTTCTACTTGCGAATGATTTTCAACGTCACTAATGTATTTTCTTAAGAATGATTCTCATTAATGAGTCGAAGACTATACTGAGCAAGAGGCTGGATCATGTATATATGTTTATGCAACCCGTTTAGTGACAAAGATCTGAAAAACTTTCTAAAAAAGAAGGAAGGAAAATCCTGTGTCAGTGAAGCCTATCAAGGTTGTTCCGGCGGCAAAAAACCTCAATGCTGTACATGTTTGAAGACCGTTAAGGAAATGGTTCATTCACACGCCAATGCATATGCGGAAAAAGAGCTACTTGAAGCATAGAGACGCTCTATGTAAAATTATTTTCTTGTAGCCTAAGCTGTATTTGGCTTAAATATAAAAAAACAATAATAAAAACTGTAAGAACAGGGGTTACTAAACAATGTATGTTTGTAACTGTAATCCATTTACCGATGGCCAGCTTAAAGAACATCTCCGAAATAGAGATGATATTCCAAAGCTTAAAGACGCATACCGTGCATGTTCGGGCGCGGACAAGCCTAATTGCGGTAGTTGCCTAAAAGAAACAAAACGAATTATCGATGAATTCGCCCAGTCCGCCGAAGGAAAAAAGAAACTCTCTACTATCAATACAGAACAAGATCGCAGCGCCCCTACACATGAGCTACCCCCACAAACAGAAAAGCCGCCACAAGACGTCAGTTCAAATCAACAGGATAACTCCGATAAACCGGATCAATCCGGCACACAAAAGAAACCAATATCAGGCGTGCAGCACTGGCGGCCTTAGGATAGAATCCAGCCCCCCCCCCCCCAATATTGTCGAAAGACGCCTTATTTTAAGGATAGTTATTTTGTTGCTTAATTATTCTTGGGTTGTGGCGCAATACCAAGACGGCGCTGATCATATAAAGACTGCGACGGGTTGATTGACTGCCCCGCATCAATCACAATTTCCTGTCCGGTCATGCCGGTCAGGTTAATACAGGCCATTACCCCGTCAGCCACTTCACCCTCACTGCATAAACGCCCCAATGCCGCAGCCTCTGCTCTGGCTTTATAATTTTTAGGCTGCTCGCGTGTTGACGGTGTCTGCACAGTACCAGGCGTTACAATATTAATACGCACACCGCTTGCACCAAAATTCATTGCCGCCGGTTTCAACACCCCATGCAATCCACCTTTGGCCGCGCTGTAAAACGGAATACTATAACCGTTATGGGCATTAATAGAGGAAATAAGCGTAAAACTCTTATTATCGGATTCACCCTCACTGACATGCTGCCCCAGATGACGCAAAGCATATAAGTGAGATTTTAAGTTCAGCTCGATTGTTTTATCAATTTCTTCATCGCTGCTTTCAAACATATCCGTCAGGCCGCTTTCAATTAATGCGCCCACGACAACGACAACATGAGAAATGCGTATGCCGTCATTCTCTAGACTCTCGCGGCAAAGATCGATCGAATGAGGATCAGTCGCATCCATATATTTGTAATAACGGTTACCAAGGGGAGGGTTTACATCTGCGATCACGACATGAAAGCCCTGCTTTTCAAGCTTAGGAGCCAAAGCATCGCCCAAAGCACCGCTACCGCCAATTATAAGAACCGATTCTTTTTGCAAACGATCTGCCATGAACTGCCCTTGTTATATATTCTTACCACGATCATTTACATAACATCAGAAAGGTTTATATGCAAATATAAAATACGCGGCGCGTCTACCCACCAATACCCTTGGTATGGTTTGGCAATATGTCCTATAAGCCCTTGCTAACGATAGCCAGCTGTGGCAAACAGGATACTAATCTTTAAATTAAAAATGGACATGAAAGATGATAAAAAGAACCTTTCTCATAATCTGGAGTTTATTAATCATGGGCACAGCAAACGCAGCCGATCTATCCGGCAAAGACTTAGAAAACATCCTTTATCTGGATATAGATCATGGTCGTATTACAATCGAAATGTTGCCTGACATTGCCCCTAAACATGTAAAACGTATCAAAACTCTTACACGCGAAGGTTTTTACAACGGCGTAGTGTTCCACCGTGTTATTGATGGTTTTATGGCACAGACTGGTGACCCGACAGGAACAGGCAGTGGCGGTTCAAGCTACCCTGATATTCCTGCGGAATTCAACAGTTATAGATACAAGCGCGGCACAATTGGTATGGCTCGTACAAATAATCCGGATAGTGCGAACTCACAGTTCTTTATCTGTTTTGATGATGATGGCTGTTCATTTCTAACTGGTCAGTACACCGTATGGGGCCAAGTAGTTGACGGCATGGATGCTGTGGACCAAATCGAGCTTGGCGAACCACCTGCTAATCCTGATAAAATCATCAAAGCAAGTATTGCGGCCGATGTCGCTTCTGACAAAAAATAAGTGAGATAACGCTTGTTGATGTCCGGAAACAATCCCAATAGCCCCTGGTGGAAGGGCGCGGTATTTTACCAGATATATCCACGCAGCTTTTACGATAGTAATAATGACGGCATTGGCGATTTACCGGGCATCACTCAAAAGTTGGAACACCTTGCAGATCTTGGCGTTGACGGCTTATGGATTTCTCCGTTTTTTAAATCCCCTATGAAAGATTTCGGCTATGACATCTCTGATTACAGAGATGTCTCGCCCCTCTTCGGAACAATTGATGATTTTGACAAACTCTTGGCCAAAGCCCACGATCTTGGCATAAAAGTCATTATCGACATTATCCTCAGCCATACATCAAAAGAACATCCGTGGTTTATTGAAAGCCGGTCAAGCAAAGACAATCCCAAAGCAGACTGGTATGTTTGGGCGCCGCCAAAACCAGATGGAACGCCACCCAATAACTGGCGCTCTCTTTTTGGAGGCGAAGCATGGACATTCGAAACAAGGCGCGAAGAATTTTACATGCATAATTTTTTGCCAGAACAGCCAGACCTGAACTTTCATAATCCTGATGTACGCGACATGATGATTGATACATGTCGTTTTTGGCTGGATAAAGGTATTGATGGCTTCAGACTTGATGTCATCAATTTCATTTATCATGACAAAGAACTACGTGACAACCCGCCCAAAGATGCCGGGGACACGTCATCTGCCACCCAATACGAAAAACTTGATCCTTATAGTATGCAAAAGCATATCTACGACAAATCAAGACCTGAAGCCATTGCGTTTGTGCAGCGTTTACGCAAATTAATGGATGAATATCCGGGAACAATGACATTAGGCGAAATCGGCGATGATCACGCCGTCGCCGCGGCCGCCGCCTATACTTCGGGCAATGACAAACTAAACACAGCCTATAGCTTCGCACTTATGACCGGCGACAAATTAACCGCGCCCCTCATTCAAAATGCCGTCAGTGCATTTTTCGAGCAACCCGGCGATGGCTATCCGTCATGGGCATTTTGTAACCATGATGTTGTCAGGGTTGCTAGCCGCTGGGGCTGTAAGCACGGATATGAACATAATAAAGACTTCACAAAACTGGTCTTCGCCCTTCTATGCAGCCTGAAGGGCACTGCCTTTATCTATCAAGGTGAAGAACTTGGCCTAACCGAAGCCGCCATTACATATGAACAGTTGCAAGATCCATGGGGAAAATATTTATGGCCGGAATGGCAAGGTCGCGATGGATGCCGCACACCCATACCGTGGAATGCGCAAAAACCACATGCCGGTTTTTCACAGGCCGAAAGCACGTGGCTACCTATTCCACAAGACCATAAAGATAAAGCCATCGCCACGCAGCTGGACGATCCGGATAGTATGCTGCTCTTCACAAAGGCATTTTTACAATGGCGTACAAAACATCCCGTATTCAAAGATGGTGATATAGAATTCATCGCCACAGGTGACGAAGAATTGCTGCACTTCACCCGATCGCTGGACGAGAAGATTGTACATTGCATATTCAACCTATCAAGCGATACAAAAACTATGGAATTTGGCGCTTACAGAAAAGAAGCAGCGATGACCTTCCACAACAAACCACAACATAATAACAGCGGACAAATAACATTGCCGCCATTTGCCTTTGCTTATTCGTTCTAATCTTATGATTTTTTGTGCTGTATATATAGCTTACGATTTATCAGACTTATCTTTTACCTTAGGCGCTTCGGCTTTCGATGCTTCGGATTTTGGCGTTTCAGCTTTCCCCTCATCTACACTCGTCTTAGCAACAGATTCTGAAACAGCATCATCATCAGCCAATGATAAACCTGTATCTTCATCATCTTCCAATTGAAGCGCGATAGGTTCAGGCGCAACATCCGCGCCCTGAACCGTCGTCTTGATGTTTTCTGCACCGGAGTTATAAGCCAGTTTTTTACAAACAGCCATCAATGTCTTGATAATCTTATCAAGATGCGTCGCATCAACCAACGGATCCGAAGTTTCAATACGTAAAACAGCTTCAACGCTATCAAACAAGTAAACCGAAACAGAGTTTTTCATCTGAAAAACAGAACAAAGAACCTTCAGGCGCTCATCCGTCAAATATTGTTTAAGAGCATCAATATCTCTGGTACGCACAATATATTCACGCTTCCAGCCCTTAAGTTCCGGGACATAAGATTCACGGAAATTAAGCGTATTAATAAAGGTCGCCATTTCCCCTGTTCCAAGTACACCTGCCACAGGCATTCCGGGACCAAGCTCAAGCTCGATAACTGTTAAATAGCGCTGCCCGCGAACATCATCCGTTTCCTGCGTACCGGGAAACATATTGAAGCGAAAATCCTCAATCTGTCCTGTTACAGTTGGCGTGTTCAAAAAGCCAGTCGGCTGATAAGTCAGCTTATATTTGTCAGCAAACCCCTTCCAGGATTTTTTCTGCTTGAACAAAGTAAACGTCGACCAACCAAAGAAGCCTAAAATAAAAAGCGCTAAAGCAGCCCAAATAGCTATCCACATAAAGAGAACCTTTATTATTAAAGAAAAACAACAACCTACTTATACGATTGTACCTGCTTATCTTAATATTGGCTAGAATGAGAAGTGTAAAATATTCTGATTTTACGCTGTGTTATTCAAAACACCTGCTTAATTCGTCATCAAGCGAAGCCAGCAACGCCAGACAATTTTCTACCACATGTGTATTTGCCTCTAGCATCTGCACATGAATGATCGCCCGTAAATGCGTTACGCTTAACTTGCACCGTTCAAATGATAATTGTTTTAAAAATATATCGCTTTCACAAAGGTCATCCCTTTGCGTGTTATAGTGTCTACTCATTATTTACCCCACACTTTAGAAATAATACTCACACATACTTAATGACCGCAGAATTAGCACAGAATAAGGCTTGGCGCAAACATTATGTATAATACATTGTTTTACATTGCTAAATTCTAATATGCATTATACGCGAAAAATACTTATTTTCCGCGCTAAATGGTCGATTTAAGGAGATTACTGGAAGGATTGTAGTGGAAACGAGATCTGTCAATAAAGCTGGCTGTCATATCATCCAAAGCCACAACACTGCTCATATTTGTCGAACGCTGGTGTAAACTCGCCCGCTCGGCAAGTTCGGTCGCCGTGATAAATCCGTAGCCGCGATGAACAATATGCGAGTGAAACAAACTACCTTGCACAGCTTGCTCTAACTCAGAAGCCACGAGTGCAACCTTAAGCGGGTAACCCGAGAGTTCCTTTTTACCCATCATAGTTTCATAAGCCTCAATAATCTTGGCACTCATCGGAACAGCCTTATTGTTCAGCGTATCCGCAATGCTTTCATTATGCTCCCTAGGGAACCCCACCCATATACCATCCCCCTCTGGAGAGCGGAATATTTCCGCGCCAAATTCACGGGTAAATGGCTCGATACAATCTTCATGGAGCGCAGCCATAGCTGTATGCGATATTTTTTGCCCCAGAATACGCGACATCTTGGAAAATCCTGTCACATCGACATACATCAAAATGGAATTTGGTTCATAAGAGTTACGCGCATCAAAAACACGGTCGACTTCGCTGCCGAATAACCGCGTTAAAGCACCTGCTTTATCAAATAGCTCATGCGCCATTGCCTGAATAGCCGGATCATTGACAGGAGTTGTTGTCTGTTGCCCATGTGGGTATACAATTTGAAGAACCGACATACCATCTGGCGCGACCATATGAAAACAATCATGCTCAGGCATCATATAACTTTGCCCATCATAAGGTTTGCGATCAAAAAGAGAATGCACAGCGGCGCTTTCATCAGGAGCCAGCTTTCGAAGATGAACAAGATCCGGAACACTCGGATTTTTTTCTTCCGTGATGACATTTGCCACAGAAAAAGCCCGCCCCTGACCGTCATTAATATACAAAGAAGCGCCAATGCTACCGCTACACAAATCAAAAATTTGTGCGATAGGCCCGGTAAAAGGCTGGTAATCTCCAATGAGATGGTGTGGCGCTTCCATAACTAATCCTTCTATAGATATAAAGGATTAGCAAATACAGTCCAAAAAATCAACAATTATGAAAAACAGATCTATTCGCTATCGTCTTCATCTATTTCACTATCGTCCTGCTCTTCCTCAACAGCCTCTGGATCATGCGCATCATCAACGATTACATTCGTCTCAGATGAAGATGGCGCAGCGCCCTGTGCGTCCGCCTCTAAAATCTCTGCTTCCAGATCATCTTCGCTATCTTCTTCAATCAACCAAGCAACCGATACAACTTTTTCGTCATTATCAACCTTGAATACAGTCACGCCTTGTGCCGAACGACCAGTGAAACGAATATTGTAAACAGGAATACGAATAAGTTTCCCTTGATCACTGACAAGCATAATCTGGTGATCTTCGGTAACAGGGAATGTTGCAGCAACCTCGCCGCCGTTTTTCTTCGTCAAAGACATATTGGTTACACCCTGACCACCACGTCCACTTACACGGTATTCATAAGATGATGTACGCTTGCCGTAACCACCAGAAGTCACAGTCAATACAAACTGTTCTGCATCCTGCATTTCCTTGAAACGCTCTTCAGATAGGCTAACCAGCGCATTATCATCAATATCCGAACCTTCTTCGTCTGCGCCGCGCAATAGATTTGCCGCTTTCAGATACGCCGAACGCTCTTCCGCTGTAGCTTCGAAACCACGCAAGACCGACATCGAAATCACTTCATCGCCCTTGCCCAGTTTAATACCACGAACACCTGTTGATGTACGGCCGGCAAATAAACGAATATCTCCAACTTTAAATCGGATCGCCTTGCCAAGTTTGGAAGCGAGCATAATATCCTCTTCTTCCTTACATATCTTCACAGATACCAGACTTTCATCATCACTAAGCTTCATAGCAATCAAACCGTTCGAACGGATATTCTTGAAATCTGTAAGCTTATTACGTCTGACCGAGCCATGGGATGTTGCGAACATCAAGTCCAGATCACCCCAAAGATCTTCGTTTTCCGGCAATCGCAAGTAAACAGACACGGTTTCGTCATTTTCAAGCGGCAACATATTCACAATAGCTTTACCGCGAGCTTGCGGCGTTGAAAGCGGCAATTGGTAGACCTTCATTTTGTGAACAATACCACGAGATGTGAAGAACAAGATCGGCGTATGCGTAGAGGCAACGAATAAATCGGTTACAAAATCCTCATCTTTAAGTGTAGTTCCAGATCGTCCTTTACCACCACGGCGCTGCGCACGGTATGTATCAAGTGGAACACGTTTGATATAGCCGCTACCTGTGATAGTCACAACCATGTCTTCACGCTGAATCAACGCCTCGATATCTTCCTCAAACTCATTTTCGATAATCTGCGTACGGCGCGGAATAGCATATTTTTCCTTAATCTCGACAAGCTCTTCCTTCATGACTTCCTGCAGGCGATCATGGCTGGCAAGAATCTTAAGGAACTCGGCAATCTGATCCGTAATTTCTTTTAACTCGCCGCCGATTTTATCACGTTCAAGACCCGTCAAACGGTGCAAGCGTAATTCCAGAATTGCACGCGCCTGTTTCTCAGACATCTGGTACGTATTATCTTCATGTAACGGATATTCAGGATCATCAATCAATTCGATTAGCGGCGCAACATCATGCACATTCCATCTTTTTGCAAGAAGCTGCTCACGCGCAGTCGCCGGATCAGGCGCATTACGGATCAGCGCAATAATTTCATCAATATTGGCAACAGCCACAGCAAGACCTGCCAATAAATGCGCACGATCACGGGCCTTGGCCAACTCGTATACTGTCCGTCTGGTGATAACTTCTTCGCGGAACTTCACAAATGCAGTGATGAAATCACGTAAGACAAGCATTTCAGGCTTGCCGTAGTTTAGCGCCACCATATTGGCAGGGAAGCTTGTTTGTAACGCTGTATGCTTGAAGAGCTGGTTTAAGACCACATCGGCAATTGCACCGCGTTTGAGTTCAATAACAACGCGAACACCATCACGATCGGATTCGTCTCTGACTTCAGCTATATCTTCAACGATTTTCTCGCGGCCAACTTCACCAAGACGTTCCATCAAACGACCTTTATTGACCTGGTACG
>JAUILO010000030.1 GCA_030432775.1 Alphaproteobacteria bacterium | reverse complement strand
AGATGCCATTCATCCCGGTTATGGTTTTTTATCTGAAAATGCCGAATTCGCAGATTTATGCGCCGCCAATAATATTATATTCATCGGCCCATCTGCAGATGCCATTCGCGCAATGGGCTTAAAAGATGATGCCAAAGCCCTTATGACCAAAGCTGGTGTCCCTGTTGTTCCCGGATATCAGGGAG
The DNA here is from genome assembly GCA_030432775.1 of Alphaproteobacteria bacterium. GTDB lineage: Bacteria > Pseudomonadota > Alphaproteobacteria > Micavibrionales > Micavibrionaceae > JASMHE01. The sequence goes on along the minus strand of JAUILO010000030.1, from coordinate 18,685 downwards.
AAAATCAGGATGCTGATTTTCTACAAAAACAAGCTGATGAAATTGGCTATCCTATCCTGATTAAAGCTGTGGCAGGTGGCGGCGGAAAAGGCATGCGACTGGTCGAAAAAGAGAGCGATTTTAAAGATCATTTACAATCATGCCAGCGCGAATCCAAATCCTCTTTTGGAAATGATCACGTCCTGATCGAAAAATATATTACCAAGCCACGACACATCGAAGTACAGGTATTTGGTGACAATCATGGCGGCGCCATTCACCTGTTTGAACGGGACTGTTCCCTGCAGCGCAGGCACCAAAAGGTCATCGAAGAAGCCCCAGCCCCAGGCCTTTCAGAAGCCACACGTACAGCTATGGGAAAAGCCGCTACAGATGCTGTAAAATCAATAAATTACAACAATGCTGGAACTATAGAATTTATAGTAGATACCGCTAGCGGCATAGATAATTCATCCTTTTATTTTATGGAGATGAATACAAGGCTTCAGGTTGAACATCCTGTCACTGAAATGATCACAAATGTTGATTTGGTCGAATGGCAAATTCGGGTTGCCGCAGGTGAAAAACTTCCGCTTACACAAAATGATTTATCGATCAAAGGTCATGCTTTCGAGGTTCGGATTTATGCCGAAGATCCATCGCAAGATTTCATTCCGCAAATCGGAAAGCTCACGCATTTTCACGCAGATCAACACAACGGTAACATGGATGAAACAACATCATTGCGGATTGATACAGGAGTCGAACAAGGCGATAGCGTCACTATTTTTTACGATCCGATGATCGCCAAAATCATAACCTATGGCAAGGACCGTATCGAAGCTTTGTCACATATGCGTACCGTACTGGCCCAAACACCAATTACCGGCCTTACGACCAATCAGGAATTCCTGAGTAACATTTGCAACCACGAACAATTCCAAAAGGGACAGGTTCATACCGGCTTTATCGAAGCCTACATAGATGATTTAATTCCGGATAATTATGGCCAGCCTGATACAGAACATCTGGCGTTGCTCAGCCTATTTACCATTACAGACATACAGCCAGCCACACAGGCAAGCAAACAGAGCGGCGCAGACTTCAGACATGATGAACAAATCAGCTCCCAAGACCCATGGGAGAGCCATGATAACTGGCGCGTACATGGCGGTCTTTCCCGCCGCATAACATGGACGAATAATAACCAGCACATAACATGCCTGATTACAGCAGACAAACATTATAACAACAAAAAAATACACATCCGTATAAACGACACAAATTTTGAATGTGAGGTCATTTCCATACAAGAACACGCTATGATCGCAGCAATCAACGGCCACACAGTCGCCGCGCATATTTACCAAAGCGGCAAGGCTTATACCATGCTTTGCGCAGGCAAGGTCATTCGTTTATCCCGATATATCGCAGGCATAGACGACACTGCACAAGGTGGCGATGGAAAGATACTAGCCAGTATGCCCGGCCGCGTCATAGATGTTCTGGTTAAGGCCGGAGACCACGTTGAAAAAGACCAGCCGGTCTTAATCATGGAAGCTATGAAAATGGAGATGACTATTCGCGCCGGACAAGACGGCATCATTGATGAACTTCCCGTATCCGCCAATGACCAGATCACCGATGGAACTCTACTCATCAGCATTGCAAAGGCAGAAGGAGCAGCTTAAAATCGTCTCGCGCCGCATTTGTCAAACACGTTTGTTAAACACATCAGAAGAAGGCATCAGGATAAAAGCGCAAGCGATATCACCCGCCCTGTCCCAGATTGCGGATAAACACGAGGCGATAAAAACGAAAAGTAACACGAACCAACACCAGACAACCAGACAGCCAGACAACCAGATAATAACAGCAACAGAGCTTTCATGACCGACCAGATCACAATCAAAATAGCACAGACAAAAGCCGATTACGCGCGCTGCATACAAATTCGCACTCAGGTTTTCGTCTGCGGACAAAACGTGCCGCCTGCGCGCGAGATTGATGATCACGAAGATAGTGCCACCCATATACTGGTGCTAGAAAATACAGCTGATAACGCCCAGCCCCTTGGCGCAGCAAGATGGCGTCTTGCAGAAAAAGGCATTGCAAAGATAGAACGTATGGCAGTCCTTGAAAACGCGCGCGGTAAAAAGATAGGTGCGCAAATGCTGGTATATATCATAGACAACATCAAGAAATCCGGCACAGCCAAACAAATTATTCTCGGCGCACAAGATCATGCGATCGACTTTTACCAGCGCATGGGATTTGAAATTCATGGCGAAGGCTATATTGATGGCGGCACTATTCCGCATCACGACATGATATTGGAGTTAAAATAAGATGCCGCAAGATCACATCAGAATATATGAAGTCGGCCCGCGTGACGGCCTGCAAAACGAGCCGCATAGCGTTCCTGCCGCAACAAAGATAGAGCTGATCAAGCGCCTTGGCATGAATGGCTTAAAACACATAGAAGCCACAGCATTTGTTTCTCCCAAATGGGTACCTCAAATGGCTGATCATAACGAAATTATGCGCGCTATATCTGCCTTTCCGGCAAGTGATATCGCCTACCCTGTGCTTGTCCCCAATGACAAAGGAATGGACGCAGCCATGGCGTCAGGCGCAAAAGATATTGCCGTATTCACAGCTGCCTCCGAAAGTTTTACCCAGAAAAACATCAATGCCAGCATTGCCCAGTCAATCGAACGCTTTATTCCTGTTATTGAGAAAGCAAAATCAGAGAATATTTCTGTTCGTGGCTATGTATCATGCATAGCTGGATGCCCATATGAATCTGATATTAACCCATCTGCCGTCGCAGAAGTCGCCAGCACATTATACCATATGGGATGTAATGAAATATCGCTCGGCGACACAATAGGCACAGGAACACCGAATAAAATTTCAGATGTCATCAAAGCCGTATCAGACCGCGTCCCTGTATCTGCGCTGGCGCTTCATTGCCATGATACATACGGACAAGCACTGGCCAATATATACGCCGGGCTTGAGCAGGGCATTACAATCATAGATTCATCAGTCGGCGGCCTTGGCGGCTGTCCATACGCAAAGGGTGCGAGCGGTAATGTAGCAACCGAAGATGTCGTTTATATGCTGGAAGGCATGGGAATAAATACAGGCATTGATCTGGATGGACTAATTGAAACGGCATGGTATATTTGCGATCAAATAAACCGTGCCCCAGCATCAAAACTAGCGCACGCAAAAAAGAAATAGCACAGGAGAGCGACGTGATTCCATACCCGACATTAAATTTTGACCATGCCGAAGAAATTAAAATGTTGCGCGAAACTGTTTATAGTTTTGCCCGCGATGAACTCGCCCCACGCGCCGCACAAATAGACGAAGATAATGAATTCCCGGCCGATATGTGGAAAAAATTAGGCGATCTGGGGTTGCTTGGCATTACTGTAGCCGAGGAATATGGCGGTGCGGATATGGGCTATCTGGCACATGTCATTGCAATGGAAGAAATATCCCGTGCATCGGCTTCTGTGGCGCTTAGTTACGGTGCACATTCCAATTTATGTGTAAACCAGATTCACAAAAACGGCAATGATTCACAAAAGGAAAAATACCTGCCTAAGTTGGTCAGCGGTGATTTTGTCGGGGCACTTGCCATGAGTGAGCCTGGCGCGGGCTCTGATGTTGTAAGTATGCGTCTGCGTGCGGATAAAAAGAGCGACCATTATGTGCTGAACGGCAATAAAATGTGGATTACCAACGGCCCGAATGCCGATGTTCTTGTGGTTTATGCCAAAACGGATATGGACGCCGGTTCCAAAGGCATCACGGCCTTTCTGATTGAAAAGGGTATGAAGGGTTTTTCAACGGCGCAGAAGCTGGATAAGCTGGGGATGCGCGGTTCGAACACATGTGAACTGGTATTCGAAAATTGCGAAGTGCCGGAAGAAAACATTCTGGGCGGTCTGGGACAAGGCGTGCGCGTTTTAATGAGCGGCCTTGATTACGAACGCGTTGTTTTATCCGGCGGCCCTCTGGGCATTATGCAAGCCTGTATGGATATTGTTGTTCCATATATTCATGACCGCGAGCAATTTGGCAAACCAATTGGCACATTTGAACTGATGCAGGGGAAAATGGCTGATATGTACACCACTTTATCTGCCCAGCGCGCTTATGTTTATGCGGTGGCTTCATCATGTGATCGCGGCGAAACAGCCCGCAAGGACGCCGCCGGATGTATTCTGACCAGCGCCGAGGCCGCAACACAAATGGCACTGCAGGCTATTCAGACATTAGGCGGAAACGGCTATATCAACGAATATCCGGCCGGGCGTTTATTGCGTGATGCAAAGCTTTATGAAATTGGCGCGGGCACATCTGAAATACGCCGCATGTTAATTGGGCGCGAGCTATTCGAAGAAACAAAATAAGCCACCAAAACATTTCAATATCTGTGAAACGATTACAGAACTATAGCGGCCATGTTTTTCACCGAATTCACCATCGTGATTCTCTAATATAACAAGAACCGCAAAATGCGGATTTACTGATACAACACCTACAACCCCTTGATATCGAATAAATATTGCGCGGAACAGGGGTAAGACGTAACTATAATCCACCTTTGCATTGCAGCATAGATCATCACTGGAATTTCAGCCGATTAAGCGCTATTTTAATAACAATTCGCTATAATAATAAAATAACAAACATACAAACTCGGCGATAATCCGTTCCTGTTCTGATGGTAATTCATGATGAGCAATCTGGTCATGATGATCAATCTGATCATGAGAAGTAGTCAAAAAAACTGGGCGGTATTCTACATAACAGGCGATATAACAGAAATTAATCTGGGAACACATCATGGCTATAGCTCTACGCGACGCAAAACTAACAGATAAATACGAACTTGAAGATGGGCTGGCCTATATGTCAGGGTTACAGGCACTGGTTCGCATACCAATGGCGCAAAAACAGCGAGACATAGCAGCAGGCCTGAACACTGCCGGTTTTATTTCCGGCTATCGCGGTTCACCGCTGGGCGGTTATGATATGGAACTGACCCGCGCAAAAAAATATCTGGATGCGCAGGACATTAAATTCTTGCCCGGTGTCAATGAAGATATGGCAGCAACCGCGGTTTGGGGAACCCAGCAAACGCATCTCATCCCCGGCACAAATAGCAATTATGATGGTGTTTTCGGCATGTGGTATGGCAAAGCACCCGGAGTTGACCGCAGCGGCGATGTCATAAGACATGCCAGCGCCTATGGCACAGCGCCTCATGGCGGTGTTCTTGCTATTGTTGGCGATGATCACGGCTGTAAATCATCAACTCTGCCTTGCCAGAGCGACCATGTTCTGTACGCCTATATGGTTCCGCAGCTTTATCCAGCCAGTATATTGGAGTTTGTCGAATACGGCCTGCTCGGTATTGCAATGTCACGTTATTCTGGCTGCTGGACAGCCTTTAAAGTCACCAGCGAGACCGTGGAAACATCCGGTACAATAGATTTATCACGTGAAAATCGTGAAATTATAATCCCGGGTCCTGATGACTTCGAAATGCCGCCAGGCGGCTTGAATATCAGATTAAACGACACACCGCGTGATGTGGACTGGCGCTTGCAAAACTACAAGCTGTTCGCCTGTCATACATTCGCCCGCAAGAACAATATTGACCGTATCGTCATGGACAGCGAAAAGCCACGCTTTGGTATTATCACAGCTGGAAAATCATATGGTGATGTGCGTCAGGCCCTCATAGAGCTTGGCATTACTGATGATGTTGCCAAGAAAATCGGCCTGCGGCTTTATAAGGTCGGCATGACATGGCCGCTCGAGCCAAAAGGCGTGCAAGAGTTTGTTGAAGGTCTGGAAGAGATTCTGATCGTGGAAGAAAAGCGCGAGTTAATTGAATACCAGCTTAAACAACAGATATTTAACTGGGATGCAAAACGCCGTCCGGTGGTTGTTGGTAAATATGACCAGATCGGCGATCGCTTATTACCACTGCATAACGACCAGACCGTTGGTCAGGTGGCACATGTCATCGCAAAACGTATCCAGCATTTTTATGATAGTGAACAAGTGCAAAAGGCACTTCGTTTTTATAGCGATTACGAAGAAGAAATGAAGAGCTACACGCCACCATCATTACGCAAACCATATTACTGTGCGGGCTGCCCACATAACACATCAACGAAAGTTCCGGACGATAGCTTTGCCATGGTCGGTATTGGCTGTCATTACATGGTGCAATGGATGGATCGCAACTCAAGCCTATGCACACAAATGGGCGGCGAAGGCGTGCCATGGATCGGCAGCGCCCCATATGTCGACCGCAAACATATTTTTGCCAATCTTGGTGATGGCACATATTTCCATTCCGGCACATTGGCCATTCGGGCTGCGGTTGCCGCGAAAGTGAATATAACTTACAAAATTTTATACAATGATGCCGTCGCTATGACAGGCGGCCAGCTTGTTGATGGCGAGATGCCCGTTTACCGTGTGGCGCAGCAAGTCATGGCAGAAGGCGTTAAAAAATGCTGGATCCTGTCCGAGCAACCTGAAAATTATAAAGGCGTAAAAGAAATTCCGCATAACGTACCGGTTCTGCATCGTGATTGGCTCGATAAAATTATGAAAGAAGCCAGAGAAACCGAAGGCACAACAATTATTATTTACGACCAGACCTGTGCGGCAGAAAAACGCCGCCGCCGTAAGCGCGGTTTATATCCTGATCCGCCCAAACGCGTGATGATCAATAAATCGGTTTGTGAGGGATGCGGTGATTGTTCGGAACAATCAAACTGTATGGCTGTACAGCCAGTTGAAACAGAATATGGCCGCAAACGTAAGGTCAACCAATCCATGTGTAACAAGGACTTTTCCTGTCTAAAAGGCTTCTGTCCGTCATTTGTAACCGTACATGGTGGCGAGCTGCGCAAAACAAAATCAGATAGCGCCGATGATATATTCGCCGAATTACCGGATGTCAAACCGCAAAAACTGGATGGTGCTTATAATATTATGGTCTCCGGCATTGGCGGAACAGGCGTTCTAACTGTCGGTTCTCTAATGGGCATGGCATCTCATCTGGAAGAAAAATTCAGCCGTAATCTTGACGCTGTCGGGCTTGCACAAAAAGGCGGGGAAGTATTAAGCCATGTGCGCATTAGTCCGAACCAGAAAGAGCTGCGTACAGGGCATATCATCACCGGTGGTTCAGATTTGTTACTGGCCTGTGATATGGTCGCCGCGATTGGTAAAAACGCTTATGAAACGCTCAATCCAAATAGAACAAAGGCCGTGATTAACACGAATAATACACCGGTCGCAGATTTCATTACCAATAACAGTGTTGATTTCCATGATGCACAAATCCGTTCAAAAATCACCGAGCGTACACTCAAGGGAGAACAATATTTTGTTCCCGGCACACATTACGCCACCGTGCTTTTAGGTAATGAAATTGCGACCAATATTTTCATGGTCGGCTTTGCATGGCAACATGGTTTGATCCCGCTTCATATAGAATCCATACACCGCGCTATTGAACTGAACGGCGTTGCAATTGACATGAATAAACGTGCGTTTAATTTCGGTCGTTTAGCCGCGCATGATCCGGAAAAAATTGCACAAATGGTTAATGATATTGCCGGCGAAAAGCCAGATGATAATATCTCCGAAACACTGGATGAAATTATTCAAAAACGTGCTGAATATCTGACCGCATACCAAAACAAATCATACGCACAAAAATATATCGATATGGTACAGAAAGTGCGCGTTACAGAAAGCGGACTTGTCGCGAACAGCACAATATTAACCGAAGCCGTTGCTCGCTATTATCACAAACTTCTGGCCTATAAGGATGAATATGAAGTTGCACGTTTATTCACTAATGGTGAATTTATGAAGGATGTGAAAAATACATTCACAGGCAAATACAAACTTGAATTCAACCTTGCACCACCAATTTTTTCCAAGGAAGATCCGGCAACCGGCAGACCAAAGAAAAGACAATATGGCGCGTGGATGTTTCACGGGTTTAAGTTACTTGCCAAAATGAAAACCTTGCGCGGAACACCTTTAGATATATTCGGTTACACACAGGAACGTAAAACAGAACGCGCCCTGATCAAACAATATGAGCAAAGCATATACAAAGTGCTTGATATACTAACGGCGCAAAATATCGGCACATGCCAGATGCTTTTATCACTACCTGCGGAGATCAAGGGATTTGGCCCTGTGAAAGAAAAGAACATAGAACTGACACGAAAAAAAGAAGACTATATTCTAGCGCGCTTGAAAAACCCCGAACCAATTGTACAGGCTGCAGAGTAAAAAAACTGCAAACAGAGAAATAATATATCAAAGAAGAGTAAGAATATTATAAAAAGCCATACAGCCTATATCTTCTTATTCAAAGAACTCAGAAAGTCTGCGTAACGCTTCGTTTAAAACAGCTTCTTTTTTTGCAAAACAAAAACGGATCAAGCTTTGTGGCGGTTCACCATTTTCAGGCGCAAAAAACGCGCTCATAGGTATGGCTGCGACCCCTGCTTCGCTAGTAATCCATTTGCAAAAATCAAGATCACTTCCCGTAAACCCCTTATCTTTGGCAACATCATAAAAGTCTACGCTCAGAAAATACGTTCCCTCACATGGCAATACATCAAAGCCAATGCGGCTCAGCCCTTCGGTTAGAATCCTGCGACCATGATCCATATCCTGTGTGAGCGATGCATAATAATCATCCCCCGCAACAATTCCCGCGGCCACGGCAATCTGCAAGGGTGCCGGTGTCGCGAAATTCACAAATTGATGAACAGCAGATATTGTTTTTAAAAGGGCGGAACACGCCGTGATATATCCAATTTTCCAGCCAGTCAGTGAAAAAGTCTTTCCAGCAGAACCAATACGAATGCAGCGTTCTTTCATCTGCGGCAGCGTCATAAGCGGTATATGCGCCAGGTGATCAAAACAAAGATGCTCATAGACCTCATCACAAATGGCATATGCATCATATTCAATCAGCAAATCTGCAATCACCTGCAACTCTTCCAATGTAAAAATCTTGGAACAGGGGTTCATAGGGGTATTCAAAATAATAAGCTTTGTTTTGCTTGAAAATGCGCTTTTCAGGTCGTCCGTATCCAGCGTCCAGTCCGGCGCCTGCAAGCGAACGAATTTAGGCGTTGCGCCAGCGGCTTTAATCTGCGGAACGTAAGAATCATAAAACGGTTCTATTACTATCGCCTCATCACCCGGATTTAATAACGCCAAACAGCTATCCATCAACGCTTCGGTTGCGCCGGATGTCACCATAACCTCGCTATCAGGATCAATATCCAGACCGTAGAATCTCTTATTGGCCTCCGCCACAGCATTCCGAAGCGCAGGCACCCCCATCATCGGTGCATATTGATTTGGCCCATCAATAATCGCTCTGGCCGCATAATCACGTATCCACGATGGCCCGTCAGTATCAGGAAAGCCCTGCCCAAGATTCACCGCATCATGTTTCACCGCCAGCGAAGACATAACCGTAAAGATCGTTGTCGGAATATTGGCAAACAAAGCATTGTGAGATTTCATATGTATAAAACCATTTTTCTTAGAGTGGAAACGGGCATGAATTACTTTTTATGCGGAACAACTGCACAAGTTAACTCACATTTGGCAATCAACTTGCCTTGATCGCTATGAACCAGAATATCCCATACATGCTTAGTGCGTCCGATATGCACGGCTCTTGCCGTTGCAATGACATGACCTTCGGATACCGACCTTAAATGATTTGCAGTAATCATAGATCCCACAGCGTAATACTTAGATGGATCGACGCATAATATTGATGCAATACTGCCAATCGTCTCAGCTAGAACACAGGTCGCACCGCCATGCAAAATACCGTGAATCTGATGTGTGCGCCCATCCACCGGCATTGTACCTTTAAGGTAATCGTCACCAATTTCTGTCAACTCTATACCAAGTGCGCCTAAAATATGCTTATCCGCAACATCAGTGCCCATCGTGTCGGTGATTGTCTCAACTGTGTAATCATTAAACCAAATCTTTTTCATTTAGATTTATCCCTGTCTATGTTTCCTCTGTCCTGAAAATACCATCACTGATATTATTCTTTTCAAATCCAATTGACCATGGTTTTTCGGAGGTTAAAAAACAATGAGCACGCAAAAAATCATAGAACATTATGAACGCGAAGACCTTTATGGCGATATATTGCTTGAATTAGATAGAGCCGGTGTTGCCAAAGATCAAATCACTATGAGTGATCTGAGCAAATACGATGAAATGCATATTGGCCGTCATGAAGCCACGCAGCGCTTTGCCAGCAAGCTGGATTTCGCCAAAGGACAAAAAATAATCGATATCGGCGCAGGGCTTGGCGGCCCTGCCCGCTATATTGCAAATAAATTTCAATGCCATGTCACAGGCATCGACCTAACGCCGCAGCACGTTGAAACAGCAAATAAACTCAGCCAGCTTGTTTCAATAGCAGCTCTTAGCCATTTTCAAATTGAAAATGCCTGCGACCTCAGCTTTGAAGATGAAAGCTTTGATGGCGGCTATACCATTCATACAGGCATGAATATCAAAGATAAAGGCGCGTTATACAGGGAAATTGCACGCATATTAAAACCCGGATCTATATTTGGTATATACGAAGTCTTCCTTACGCAGCCGGATTCAAAGGTAATATACCCGCTCCCATGGTCATCATCGTCAGATACAAGCCACCTGATCACAATAGAAGCGCTAAAAACCTATATGAGCGACAATAATTTTGAAATCGTGCAGGAAGAAGACCATAAATCCAGCGCACTTAATGCTTTGGCCGCGCTTACCTCAAAGATAGATCCAGACAAAAAACCGGAATTCAGCAAGAAAATTGCCAATCTGACCGAGCTAATACTAAAGGATAGGTGCAAACCTTATGAAATTATCTACAGAAAACTCTAGAATTTACAAAAACATAACAATTTATCATTTAAAAACAACGCCTTATCTTCTTACAAATTTCTTACATATTTCTTACAGCGATCCAACAACTTTTACAATTAGGTGAGGCATAATAAGAATATACCATAAGCGTGACGTTACTGACTGCGAAAATTTAAGTACCGTTACAAAAAACAAAAAAAACGAGTATGTATTTTTTGTGTGAGTGATAAAGAAGACCTGGTCTGCCAACCGGGTCTTTTTTATGTTTGGGGCATACCAAACATAAAATATCCTTATCGTATGATAAGAAAGATACAGGCAGAGAACGACTCGAGATCAAAACCACATAAGCTTAAAACAACACGAACCTATAACAAAGCATACTATAGGAACAGAACAGTTCAAGCTCCTACACATCCGGCATAACTTCCCGCTTTTCCATTGCATTTTTATTGTTATTTTATTGCGCGAAATGTGGCTTATTCGCTGTTTTATTTTGTCCTGCGCCCCTGTTCCGTACAGTCAATTCCTTGTATAGTGTACACGTAAAAATAAGACGAATCATGAGCAGGTTTATATTGAGCAACAAAGAAGATAATATCGCACCAGATCCTTTATCAGACCCTATTGTGGTCGTTGGCATGGCTCGCACCCCTATGGGCGGGTTTCAAGGTGAATTATCCTCTGTTTCCGCAACACAGCTTGGCTCTAGCGCTATAAAAGCTGCATTGGAAAGATCAACCCTTGGCCCGTGTCAGGTTGATGATGTCGTCATGGGCTGCGTTTTGCCGGCAGGATTAGGCCAAGCACCGGCAAGACAAGCCGCGCTCGGCGCAGGCCTTACACAAAATACAGGCTGCACCACAATCAACAAGGTCTGTGGATCAGGTTTAAAAGCCGTTATGATCGCCCATGACCAACTTGCCCTTGGAACACACGATATAATGATTGCGGGCGGCATGGAAAGCATGAGTAACGCGCCATATTTACTCCCCAAGGCGCGATCAGGTTATCGGCTGGGACATGGCGAACTTATAGATCATATGTTCTTTGATGGCCTGCAAAACGCGTATGATGACAAAGAGCTTATGGGTGTCTACGCCGAACAATGCGCTTCACATTATAAATTCAGCCGTCAAGAACAAGACGCATTTGCTCTGGAATCCTTAAACCGCGCAACCAAAGCGATGAATGACGGCATTTTTGCCAAAGAAATCACGCCGGTAGACGTTAAGTCACGTAAGGATGTTGTGACAATCGAACATGATGAACAGCCCCGCAAGGCACTGCCAGAAAAAATACCAACTCTACGCCCTGCTTTTGACAAAAATGGAACCGTTACGGCTGCAAATGCCAGTTCGATTTCCGACGGCGCGGCTGCTCTTGTTCTTATGCGCCAGTCAACAGCCATGGAAAAAGAATTGAAACCAATCGCACGTATTGCAGGTCATGTCACGCATGCTCAAGAGCCGGAATGGTTTACAACCGCGCCAGTCAAGGCGCTTGAAAATCTAAGTGCAAAGACAGGTTGGGCAATAAAGGATATTGATTTATTCGAGATCAACGAAGCCTTCGCAGTTGTGACAATGGCCGCAATGCAGGATTTAAACATACCGCATAACAAGGTTAACATTCACGGCGGCGCCTGTGCATTAGGACACCCGATTGGCGCGTCCGGCGCACGTATATTGGTAACGCTTATCAACGCATTACATCATCATAAACTTAAAACAGGCATGGCAACCTTATGTATTGGCGGCGGCGAAGCTGTCGCACTGGCTGTGGAGGCTCTATCATGAAAAACTTACACGGCGTAGCGGCAATCGTCACCGGTGGAGGCAGTGGAATGGGCGCAGAAACTGCCCGCATGCTGGCCAGTGAGGGCTGTAAAGTTTCGCTATGGGATATCAACACAAATGCCGCCCAAACAGTTGCCGAAGATATTGGCGCATTATGCGTGGCTTGTGATGTGACAAGTTCGGAAAGCGTTGAAGAGGCGCTCAACAAATCAAGACAAGCTCATGGCCCTGCGCGTATTTTAGTGAATTGCGCAGGTATCCTTATCGGCAAAAGAGTGGCCGGCAAAGACGGTGCGGCCGATCTTGATCATTTCGAGCGTGTCATCCAAATCAACCTTGTCGGAACATTCAACGTCTTGCGGCTTGTCGCCGAAGACATGTCAAAACTTGATACGGTCACAGAATCAGGTGAGCGCGGCGTTATCATCAACGCAGCATCCATAGCCGCGTTTGAAGGACAAATAGGTCAAGCCGCTTACGCAGCATCCAAAGGCGGCATTGTATCCATGACCTTGCCGATTGCCCGCGAACTTGGCAAATTCGGTATCCGCGTTATGGCCATTGCGCCCGGCGCTGTCGATACAGCAATGATGCAACAAGTACCCGACGATATCCGTCAACATATTGGCGATGAAATTCCATTCCCAAAACGCTTTGCAAAACCCGAGGAATTCGCCAGCCTTGCCTTGCATATCATCAATAATGAAATGCTGAATGGCGAAATTATTCGCCTTGATGGCGGTTCAAGACTTGGCCCGAAATAACACGCAAAACATAAGAGAGAACACAGTAATGAGTAAATATATTGTCACCGGAGGAAATCGCGGCATTGGTGCATGTATTGTCGAAGATATACAGACAAAAGATCCCGCTGCACAAATCATTATTATTAGCCGTCAAAAACCCGGTGATGCACTGACCTCAAAATCAGATGGAATAACATGGGTACAGGCAGACCTGTCAACACAAGAGGGGATCAATGCAACAAAAAACACCTTTAGAGGCGCTGATGTCTTAATCAATAATGCCGGCATAATGATCGGTAAAAACCCATTTGATATTAGCGATGAAGAACGTAACTTAATGGTCGCCATTAATCAGAATGCTGTTGTTGAATTATCCCTCGCCTTTATCGCCGAACATAATAAAAATAAAGCAAAAACAATAACACGCCGCATTATAAACAACGCCTCTATTGCCGCACAAATCGGTCATCCTGACATGTGGTACGGCATGACAAAAGCGGCCATTGTAAACCTGACAAAAAGCATTGCAAAATATCATGGCGCCGATGGCATTATCTGTAACTGTGTTGCGCCAAGTACGGTATCGACCGACATGATGAATATGATTCCTGACGAGCGCAAAAAAATGATGAAAGCCGTGGCCGTAACCGGACGTTTTGCCGAGCCGCAGGAAATCGCGCAGACCATAGTATGGCTTGCCACACAAAGCCCCGAATATATGAACGGCGCGTGTATAGATGTAAACAACACCATTTACCTGAGGTAAGCACAATGACAACAGCAGGACAAAAATTTCATGATGCCTTGAGCGCAGAAAAACCATTACAAATAGTGGGTGCGGTCAACGCCTATTCCGCTATGCAGGCCGAACAAACAGGCTTCAAAGCCATCTATCTTTCCGGCGCAGGCGTTGCCAACGCGTCTTTTGGTATACCCGACCTTGCGATGACAACAATGAATGATGTCGCCGAAGATGCCCGCCGTATTACCGGCGCAACGTCTATTCCATTACTCGTGGATATTGATGTTGGTTGGGGTGGTGCATTTAACATTTCCCGCACCATTAAAGAGATGGAAAGCGCAGGTGTTGCAGCCGTTCATATAGAAGATCAAGTTTCTGAAAAGCGCTGCGGCCATAGACCCGGCAAAGAGCTTGTCAGCAAACAGGAAATGGGCGATCGCATTAAGGCGGCGGTTGATGCAAAAACAGATGATAAATTTACCATCATGGCGCGCTGCGATGCACTGGCCAGTGAAGGTATTGCAAGCGTCATTGAACGCTGTGCCTATTATGTCGAATGTGGCGCCGATGCAATTTTCGCCGAAGCGATGACCGATCTATCCCATTACCAGACAATCAAGAAATCCGCGCCAGTTCCCCTGCTTGCAAATATGACAGAATTCGGACAAACAGATCTTTACACAACACAGGATTTCGGCACACACGGCGTTGATATGGTTCTATATCCGCTGAGCGCCTATCGCGCCATGAGCAAAGCCGCACTTGAAGTTTTCTCGGCCATTCGAAAAGACGGCACACAAAAAGCTGTAATCAATAAGATGCAAACGCGCGAAGAATTATATAAGACGCTAGATTATTACAGCTACGAAGAAAAGCTGGATCAGTTATTCAAAAACAAAACAGGGGAAGAGTAAAATGACAAAAAAGGCAGGAGGACTTGCCGGAATCGTTGCCGGAGAAACTGCAATTTCATCAGCAGGCGGCGGACATGATCTGGATTATTTCGGATACAGCATTTATGACCTTGCCGAAAATTGTATCTTCGAAGAAATCGCCTACTTGCTTTTATATGGCAAGCTTCCGAATAAAACACAGCTATCCGGCTATATCGAATTACTTCGCTCAAAGCGTGATTTACCCCAGACATTAAAAGATGTTCTAGAGCGCATCCCTGCCAACGCCCACCCGATGGATGTCATGCGTACAGGCTGTTCCTTCATGGGGAATATCGAGCCAGAAAGCGCAGAAAATACAGCCATAGACGTTGCAAACCGTCTTATTGCAACATTTCCAGCAATATTGGTATATTGGTGGCACTACGCCCAAAATGGCAAGCGCATCGAATGCCAGACAAGCGCCGAACGTACGGGCGCGCATTTCCTAACCATGCTTCACCAAAAGGAAAGATCTACGTTAAACGCAAGGGCAATGGATGTATCGCTCGTCTTATATGCCGAGCATGAATTTAACGCATCAACCTTCACCGCGCGTGTCATCACATCAACATTGAGTGATATCCATTCCGCCATTACAGGTGCGATCGGAGCACTTCGCGGACCACTTCACGGCGGAGCAAACGAAGCAGCAATGCAGCTCATTCAAAACTTCAGCTCCCCCGAAGAGACCAAAGAGGGCATAAAAACAATGCTCGCAAATAAAGATTTAATCATGGGATTTGGTCATCGCGTATACAGCGAAGCTGATCCGCGCAACCATGTCATCAAAGAATGGTCGCGCAAATTATGCGCAGAAGGCGGAAAAGAAGTCTTGTTCGATATATCTGAAGTCATAGAAAAAATGATGTGGGATGAAAAGAAACTATTCCCCAATCTCGATTTTTATAGTGCCTCTAGCTATCACATGATGGGAATTCCAACACCAATGTTCACGCCTATTTTTGTCATGTCACGTGTAACTGGCTGGGTCGCCCACATATTAGAACAGCGCGCCAATAATAAACTTATTCGCCCGTCTGCACATTACACAGGTCCCGCGACACAAAAATTCATCCCCCTAGAGGATCGACCATAATGCTGGAGTTTATTCCCGACATTTTTGTTTCAGCGCTTGTGAGCTTTTTTGTAATTGTTGATCCATTCGGGTCAGCGGCGGTCTTTGCATCCATCACCAAGCGCATGGACGAGTCAACCAGAAAACGCATTGCCCTAAAAGCCGTATCTATAGCCGTTTGCCTCGTTATAACATTTTCACTCATGGGTGAAGCATTGCTCTCTTATATGGGGGTCTCTATCTCTGCATTCAGGGTCGCAGGCGGCATATTACTATTTGTAACGGCCTTCCGCATGATTATGGGTTACCATGATCCCGATCAACTTGAATCTGAAGACAACACCACCTATAAAAACCGTGAGGACATTGCCGTCTTTCCCATGGCTATACCGATTTTGGCTGGCCCCGGCGTTATGACCACAGGACTTGTATTTTCAACAAGTGCGCAAAGCCATAGCGATTATATTTATATATTCGGCGCAATCATTGCCGTACAGATTTTGGCTTTAATCAGCTTGCTCGGCGCTCAGAAAATCACAAAATTCTTCGGTGAAACCGGCAACAGCATTATCGCCCGCGTGATGGGTATTTTACTGGCCGCCATGTCTATACAGCTTATCGCCGATGGCGTCGCCGATTTACTACACCTGATTTAACACAACCAATGAACCAGACAAGAAGAAGAGAAATAAAATATGTGCTCTGCCAATGTAGATTTAAATAACCGCCCCGATCCCGATCAAGAGCTTATCGATATGGCTGATTATGTTGTCAGTTACGACATCACTAGCGATGAAGCATATAACACAGCAAAATATTGTCTGATGGATAGTTTGGCTTGCGGGATTTTGGCGCTTAAATATCCGAGCTGCACAAAAATGCTAGGGCCTATTGTGGACGGCACATCTGTTCCGCACGGCGTACATGTTCCTGGCACAAATTACAGACTAGACCCCGTAAAAGGTGCATTTGACATTGGCTGTATCATTCGCTGGCTTGATTATAATGACACATGGCTTGCCGCAGAATGGGGACACCCATCGGATAATCTAGGCGCTATTTTAGCCGTGGCTGATTTCGTCAACCAACAGCGTATAGATAAGGACGAGAGTGAAATTACAATGCGCGATGTTCTAACCGCCATGATAAAAGCCCATGAATTACAAGGCGTAATGGCGCTTGAAAACAGTTTCAACAAAATCGGTATCGATCACGTTGTTCTTGTAAAGGTCGCCTCCACAGCCCTCGCCACGCACATAATGGGCGGCACAAAAGAACAAATTATCGATGCATTATCCCACGCATGGGTTGATGGGCAATCTTTGCGAACCTATAGGCATGCGCCAAATGCGGGCCCGCGCAAGAGCTGGGCCGCGGGTGATGCCACAAGCCGAGCCGTTCGACTTGCCATGATCACTCTATCTGGTGAAATGGGATACCCCGGCGTATTAAGCGCGCCGGGCTGGGGCTTTTACGACGCAACATTCCGAGGCAATAAATTCAAATTTCAAAGACCATATGGCAGTTATGTGATGGAACAAATTTTGTTCAAAATTTCATACCCTGCGGAGTTTCACTCCCAAACTGCTGTTGAAGCTGCGATCAAATTACATCCGGCCATCAAAGACCGCATAGATGCTATTGACCGTATTGAGCTAACCACACATGAAGCGGCCATTCGTATCATTAGTAAAACAGGGCCATTACACAATCCGGCTGACCGAGACCATTGCTTGCAATATATGGTGGCTTGTGGCCTTATTCATGGCGATTTGACAGCAGATCATTACGAAGATGACGAGGCCGCCAACCCACTGATCGATAAATTGCGCGATAAGATGACTGTGCAAGAAGATAAACGCTATAGTGCCGAATATCATGAGCCCGAAAAACGCTCTATCGCCAATGCCGTGCAGATATTCTTTAACGATGGCTCATCAACAGATAAAATAGAGATCGAATATCCTGTCGGGCATAGACGCCGACGCGAAGAAGGTATCCCGCTATTGCTAGAAAAATTCGATGAAAACCTGAAGACACATTACACCACAGAAAAGACCAAAGAACTAACAGCGTTATTTGATGACGGGTTTGATTCTATGTCTGTGACTTCTTTTCTGGCGGCGTGGGCGGCTGAAAATTAAGGCTGCGTCCCAATAGATAAGCACGTGTGGTTAAATACAGGCTCATTGCACTCAATATAGACCAGAGGAAATACGTCCCAAGCGGAACGATACCGCATACAAGCCCATTCATGGATCGCAATATCGTTGCGGCCAATAAAAAGATCAGCGCGTTTATTAATGTTCTTCTGCCAATGGGTAAAAACTTGAATACCCATGCCGAAAACCACCATAAATAAAGCAGCGCCGGAATTATTGCCAAAGCACCACTGAAAATTGTTATCGTAAAATAACCGAGCAATA
>JAUILO010000198.1 GCA_030432775.1 Alphaproteobacteria bacterium | reverse complement strand
TATCAAATGGCGAAGCATACGGCGCTTTATATTGTGATGGCGGCAACATGCCCGGAGCCGAAGGACGTCTTTGCGGAACACCTGCATCTATCGGATACACTGTTACGTTCGAATCTGTTGATGATGGCATGCCCGCAGGCTGCATGTCCTGATATGCTGGCACATTTGAATATCCGCCTGAATTGCTCTGCCCGGCAACTGGTCCTGATAAATCAAAAACCTGAACATTGCCGTTGGAATAATTCGTCACAGGCGCTTCGTAACTGTCTTCATAATCGCTATCACCATTATCATAAAATGGATTAGGCTTGAAATGCTCGCAGCCCGTCAATAGCAGACAACTCAACACCGTAAGAAATGATATTTTTAGCACAGACAAGACACCCTCCAATTGGTTGGCTTTTTAAAAGCCGAAAATCAAAATTATTTCAATAATGCGCTATCGTGGCGCAACTCGATAAAACTTTCAACCCATCTTGTGCTTTTTATCGAAATAAGGCACATTCACATACATAAATTGCGGATTTAAACCGCGATCAGGCCTTAAATCCGTCGCCTCCGCAGAATAAGCAGCTATACGAATAACGATTAATAGGTGTCAATGAGCGACAATGAGCGATAATAAGCTACGATAATTTACAGCTACAAAGTTACTGGCACACGAACGAATTATATACGCATAAAGAAAGATCATCATGGCTTCGAATAAAAAAAATCAGACAAAAGATGCTCCACAGACTGATAATCTGAACGAAAACGACTCACATATGGTTGACCCCATTGCTTTCGGTCACATTCTTATGAATGTCTATCAAAAATCACAACCTTTAATGCAGGATTTCTTCGAAAACCTTGATTATGATGTCAGCGACACATCTATTGATCCGCTCAATATTCGTGAAGCCTATACAGATTTCTTCAACACCGTACTATCTAATCCGCAGCAGCTTATCGACGCGCAAGTCAGCTTCTGGACAAACTGGGTCGAGCTTTGGCAACAAACAACCGAGCGTTTTTTAGAAGGCAAGACAGTATCAACCGATTTATATGAACCGGAAGCCGGTGATCGTCGCTTCCGCTCCCCTTTATGGCATGAAAGCGCGGTTTTTGACTTTATCAAGCAATCATACTTACTCACAAGCAGCAGTATTAAAGACCTCGTTCACAACACCGAAGGCATGGATAAAGCAGCAAAACAAAAGGTGGAGTTCTACACCAAACAGTATCTGGATGCCCTCGCCCCCACCAATTTCTTGGTGACTAACCCCGAAGTCATTCAAGAAACTGTCGCATCCAATGGTCAAAACCTTGTAAACGGTCTTGAAAATCTGATCGAGGATCTCAAACGCGGCCAAGGTACCTTGAAAATCAGTACAACAAATTACGAAGCTTTCAAACTGGGCGAAAATATCGCAACCACACCAGGCAAGGTTGTTTACCAAAATGATTTAATACAGCTTATTCAATACACGCCTACAACGGACACCGTATTTGAACGTCCGCTCTTGATTGTTCCGCCTTGGATTAACAAATATTACATTCTGGATCTACGCAAAGACAATTCATATATTAAATGGATGGTGTCACAGGGACATACTGTATTCGTGATATCATGGGTTAATCCGGATAGAAGTCTTGCGAAAAAAGAATTCGAAGATTACATGCAGGAAGGCATTCTGGCGGCACTTGATCAGATTGAAAAAGCCACAGGAGAAAAAAGCGCCAATGTTATAGGTTATTGTCTTGGCGGTACATTGCTTGCCACGACCCTTTCCTATCTAGCCGCGAAAGGAAAGCAGGACAAGATTAGCTCTGCGACATTCTTCACGACATTGATCGATTTCGAACAAGCTGGCGATATGAAGTTATTCATTGATGAAGCCCAGCTGAAATTAATGGACAAAGATATGGATGAGCGCGGTTTCCTTGATGCCGATTACCTGCGCCAGACCTTTTCCATGTTACGGGCCAATGATATGATTTGGTCATTCGTAGTGAATAACTACCTGATGGGTAAAGAGCCGTTTCCTTTCGACTTGCTTTACTGGAACGATGACGCAACAAATATGCCGGCGGCAATGCATCGCTTTTATCTGCACAAACTATATAAAGAAAACCTTCTGAAAGAAGCTGGCGGCGTATCGATGAAAGGCACCAAGATTGATGTCCGTAAAATCACGGCCCCCGCTTATTTCCTATCCGCAAAGGAAGACCATATTGCGCCATGGAAAGCCACGTATGATGGCGCGCGCTTATTAAGCGGGCCCGTAAACTTCACTTTAGCAGCCTCGGGGCACGTGGCAGGCGTGGTGAACCCGCCGGATAAAAAGAAATACTGTCACTGGACAGCGTCAGCCATGCCGGTTTCTTCGGATGAGTGGTTAAACAGCGCCAAAACCCACGAAGGGTCATGGTGGACGGATCATATTAAATGGATCAAAAAACATGCTGGAAACCAGGTAAAAGCCCGAATTCCGGGAGATGCAAAGTTGAAAGTTATTGAAGATGCGCCGGGAAGCTACGCCAAATTAGAAGCACCAGAGTAGCATTTGAAATCATATTGCAACGCTCATTTCTTGACATTTGCACTTCTGATACCCTATATTCGTTAACATATTAATGAAATGGAGATGTAATGAATAAAAGAGCCGCAATTGCCTCATTAGGTATCGCCCTCGCCCTTGCCGTCTATAATAAAACAATATCGCCAGCGCAAGCTTCGCAGCCAATCCCCATTGAAACATCACATATAGAACATAAAGAAGAGATGGTCTTATCTCTCACGGCCTATTTCAATACACATCACCTAACCGCCGCCGATATCGAATCCGGCCTGACTATTCACTGGATATCCAATGATTCAAACAATGAAGATCACGGTTATCTTGTTGCGACCGGTGATACGACGCAAACCGGCGAAGTTATATTCAAATCAACCATGATTGATGATGATGCAAGCTGGAAGCCACGTCAGGAAAACCTGATCGCGTTTAAACCTTAAACAGAAATCTATTTCTGGGAATTTTTATACTCTTTAGACATTGCAACGTAATGGTTTGCAGACCATTGCATATGTTTAAAATCCTTATCGGTCAGATCACGCATAAATCTAGCAGGGCTACCGCTCCAGAGCTGACCACTCGGAACAACCTTGCCCGGTGTGACCAAAGATCCGGCTGCCACCATAGAACGGTCTTCTAGAATAGCGCCATCCATGACACAAGCCTGCATGCCAACAAATGCGCCATTTCCAATTTTACACGCATGCAATAAAGCCGCATGCCCCACAGTCACATCATCACCAATTTCTGTATTATGGCCGAATGATGAAACATGCATCATCGTGTGATCCTGAATATTGCTACGCGCGCCAATGACAATATTATTTACATCCCCACGCAATGTGCAGCCAAACCAAATATTGCTATCTGCGCCAATGACAACATC
>JAUILO010000197.1 GCA_030432775.1 Alphaproteobacteria bacterium | reverse complement strand
TTGGGCTTACCCGCTTGCGGCCGGGGCGCTCCGACATCCTGATCAAGATGTGCCAATTCAGGCGGAAATGGCGGCGGCGTTATACCCATTTGCTCATCACGTTCGTTTTCACGAAGCCAAATGAATTCCGCCTGTGACACCTCGATCGCATCAAGTGGCGCAAACCCTTGATCCACAGTATCTTCATCCACCGAATACACCAGATAATATCCATCATCACGGGCATCAATTCGCGGGAAATTCACATCTTCTTCATGCCCGGCATCATTGAAAGTTGCCTTTAAACCATCAGCCCGCCACCCCAAATCAGGATAATCGGACACGAGCGGCTTTTTCGGAATCGCATTATATACCTGCGCAAAGGCACGGCCGCCTGCTGTTGCTGTATTCGGCTTGATAGTAAGATCATTACTGCCTTCGACTTTAGTTGCGATGAAGAACGGATTATCCCTCAGCGGCACAATCTCCCCGCCACTATATGAGCTGCGCAAACTCACACGTAAATCCGGATCTCCGTTTTCATCAACGCCTAAACTTTGGTTAAAATACAGTTCGTCATATATATATTCTTCGTCAATTGCACCGGAATCCTTTAGGTCATCAATCAAATCTGTGACATATGCCATAACGGCCGAAACATAGTCATGATATTGTTTTTCATTATGAAGAAATTCTTCCACTGCGACCTTTGATTTACCCTCGGCACGCCAAATCCGGCTTTGCCCCGCAAGTCCACCTTCCCACATATTGAGATTGGTGACATGACCAAGATCAGGCATCGCAGTTCCTTCGGGGGAGCGATGATAGATCGGCCCTTCCGAAACAGATTGCCCTTTGTAAAAGATATAGCCAAAGCCGCCGCCAATATCGGCATCATCCACCTCAATCGCATCAAGAGGTTTAAAGGCTTCATTATCATATCCCACGCGCGAGAACATAATATAGCCCGGTTTATTAGAGAAAATAGCGTGCAGCGAAGGCCATTCATGATATGCGCGCGGGAACCCCTGTTCATAGGTTTTAACAATAGTTACCGGATCTTCAAAACCGAGTATATCCAATATATCAGGATCTTCACGCTTCACGCGATCATGAACACGCGCCAGCACCAACATATGATCATGCTGTATCTCGCCAATGGTACGACCAAAAGCGACAGGCGTTCTTGCAAATTCTTCTTCTAAAATCTTATCGAACCTTATCGCAGCATCAAGACTACGACCCGCAAGCTCATAAGCGCGGTTAAACTCTCCCATTTATCAATCCCTGTTTATGGTCGTTATTATTTCCTTATAGCAGAGTATGTTTTCCGCCATAAGTCAAGCCAACTTGATAGAGAACAGAATACACAGAGAGACAAAAGCAAAAGATCTAGCTATCGATTTTCTTATGCGCGCCATCACAAAATGGCATTTTTTCGGATAACAGACAGCCACACGCGTATATCACTTTATCTTCTTCGTGCTTTACAACCCGAGGCCGGATATCAGTACCGGAATGCGAACCATCACAAAACGGGCCATTTTGGGATAACCCACACGCGCAATATGCTTTGGTATCTCCAGCCTTTACTTCAACTGCAAAAGGTTTGTTTTGCCATCCGGCCATATCACTATCCTCACTTTGATGTTTTACTCTATCTGCGTATTTCATATACATAAACGCATTTGCATCGTGGCATAACGCACAAAGAAAATAAAGCGACTAAGACATTCTTCGAACTGATAAATACCTATATTCCAACAGATTTGCGCTACACCTTTTCAAGTCACAAGATCACAATACACATATGAAATTTGTATGAGAGGCATCATATTGGAAGATTGCCAATACAGAACATTATCCGCGGCGCTCAAGAAATAGCCCTAAACCTTAAAGGCCAGCGATTGCACCTCCATATACCCGCCCTAAAAAAACACATTGTCTGAGCGATAAATATATTGACTCTTTTGATGAGAATGATTATCAACATCATACAGTTAATGAGATCCATTCTCAGCAATGAAATATATAGCAAAAACAGGATCAATCATGTGTCAGCCAGATAAAAAACCACAAGCACCTGATTTAAAAGAAAGCTTCTCTCTTCCTGTTTTAGGGAATGACGACAAGACACCTGTCGATACATCAAGAGATGCCGCAAATGATTCAAACATTACAGCACCGGTAGAGAGCAAGAAAACATGCGGTGGCAACTGCGCCAGCTGCTCCAAATTCCGTATAAAATAAACGCGGATTTGCGCTAGTGAAGGCGCTACCCAAGAAACATAAGCTCACAGCACAATTGATATAGACGGGCGATATAGACGGACACAGAATGAAAATTGGTTTGATTAATAGCACAGTAAGAGGAAAGCTTGGTTTTGATGACCAGTTGCTTTGCGATGCTCTGGTGCACGAAGGCCATATTGTCGAGTGTTTGTTTTGGGATGATCCACAAGAACGCTTTGATAGCTGCGATGTTTACATTAATCGTTCAACATTTGAATATCACAAAACACCTGAAAAATTCATGGCCTGGCTGGACACAATGGAAGATCAGGATATCCCATTACTAAACAGCCCTTCTATATTCAAATGGAATATGAATAAGACATATTTGCGCGAACTTGATGAAGCGGGAATCCCGACAATCCCGAGTTTATTTATAGAAGACTTACCACCTGCGCAGGCGCTTAGATTAATACAGCGCGCACCATGGACAGATATTGTCCTCAAACCTTTTGTTGGTGCCGCATCACATAAAATTGCCCGTTTCAACAAAGATGACATTACGGCGCGTTCATTAATCAATTTTTGTGAGCCATGCTGTTCTAACCCCGATCAGAAAATCAACGTCATTATACAGCCCTTCATGAAACAATTCCAAGAAGATGGCGAGCTATCTCTTATATTTTTTGGCAGTGAATTTTCACACGCTATTCTTAAAACATGTGGTAATGATGATTTCCGCGTTCAAGGCCGTTTTGGCGGCACATGCGAGAAGATTGATATCAATCGATCCATCATCGAACAAGCCGCCAGAGCATTACAGATCAACGATCTGGACCAAGACCTGCTTTATGCGCGCGTTGACGGTTTTATGAATGATGGCGTATTCACCGTTTCAGAGCTGGAAATCATAGAACCATGGCTCTTTTTCACAGAACACCCAGGCAGTATCGCACATTTTATAAAAAGAATGGATGAGATGACATCCACGACACTCACTTCTGGAATTATATCCGGACAAACGGCAATAGGAATGGAAACAACAGCATGACCCAAGACATAAAAGCACAAACCATCGATAATTGGTGGGGTGACAGCACAGAATACGAAGCCTTAATGGAAGACGAACATACACCGCAATGGCTTCAAATGATCGACCTGATGTCAGAAGAAGACATCACACAAAAATCTGTGCTGGATTTTGGCTGCAACCAAGGCGGTTTCCTTAGACTGTTATATCTGA
>JAUILO010000029.1 GCA_030432775.1 Alphaproteobacteria bacterium | reverse complement strand
ATCACGCCATAGCCAAACTTGTCATGGAATACGCGGTCTTTTAGCTCGAAAGTCGCGCCATCCTCATTCATAACCTTTCTTTCCTGCACACGAGATTCAGCGGCAAGACCGGACGAATCCCAGTGACTGGAACGTCCCGGACCATAAAGCCCTGAATCAGACACCGCCTCTATATGTTCTTCAGGAAGTTCGTCAATAAACCGTGATGGAATAGCATTGATCCAGTTCCCGTACATACGTCGATTGGCCGCCGAAGAAATATAAGATCTCTTGCGGGCGCGGGTAATTCCCACATAAGCAAGACGTCTTTCTTCTTCAAGTCCTTTCAGACCGCTTTCATCCATTGTACGTTGTGAAGGGAATAACCCTTCTTCCCAGCCCGGTAAAAACACAGCATCAAATTCCAGACCTTTTGCCGAGTGCAGCGTCATCACAGTGACATATTCACCATCTTTTTTATCCTGCGTTTCCAAAACCAGTGCCACATGTTCAAGGAAATCCTGCAAAGTTTCAAACTCGGCAAGACCGGTAATCAATTCTTTCAAATTCTCCAGACGGCCTGGTGCTTCCGGTGTTTTATCTGCCTGCCACATTGCGATATAGCCTGATTCTTCGAGTACAGTACTGGCAAGTTCCGTATGGCTTGATGTATCAATCATTGAGCGCCAGCGCTCAAAATCTGCGGTCAGGTTCGTCAGCGTTGATTTTACTTTCGGGCGCAGCTCATCCGTATCACATAAAAACAGCACAGAATCATAAAGGCTGATCCCCTTACTACGGGCAAATGCATATAAAGTTTGCAGAGTTGATCCACCAATACCGCGCTTGGGTGTATTAATAATACGCTCGAATGCCAGATCATCTGCTGGCTGCGCAATAACCCGTAAATAGGCCAGCGCATCACGAATTTCCATACGTTCATAAAATCGTGGGCCGCCAATCACCCGATACGGCAGGCCAAGCTGTATAAATCGTTCTTCAAACTCACGCGTTTGAAAGCCTGCGCGAACCAACACGGCAATATTATTCAATGACCATTTCTTATATTGAAGTTGCTCGATTTCTTCAGCAACCCAGCGCGCCTCGGCTTGCCCGTCCCAAAGGCCACGCACAACAAGCTTTTCACCCATTTCATCGTCTGACCAAAGCGTTTTACCCATACGGTCCTGATTATACGCAATCACCGCACTGGCCGCGGCCAGAATATGTCCGGTGGATCTGTAATTTTGCTCGAGACGAATAATCTTCGCGCCTTCAAAATCTTTTTCAAAACGTAAAATATTACCGACTTCCGCACCGCGCCAGCCGTAAATAGACTGGTCATCATCGCCAACACAGCAAATATTGGATGGCTCGCCGCCCGGACGTTTAGCCAGCAACCGCAGCCATAAATACTGTGCTACGTTTGTATCCTGATATTCATCGACCATGATGTATTTGAAGCGGCGATGATAGTCATCAAGCACCATCGCATTCTTTGGGTCTTTTAGAATTGTCACCATATGCAAAAGTAAATCGCCAAAATCACAGGCGTTCAATATACGCAGGCGATCCTGATATTCCCTATACACCCGAACCAATAATCCACCGGCAAGCTCGCCGCCTTCATCAGCGCGCAGATCTTCGGGGCGCTTAACCTTGTCTTTCCAGCTACTGATACGATCAGCCATTTGGCGTGGCGCCCATTTTTTTGTATCGATGTTCAATGTTTCCATGATCTGCTTGATCAACCGGATCTGGTCATCCTGATCAATAATCGTGAAGTTTGAATTCAAACCGACAAGATCAGCATGTTTACGAAGCATACGCGCAGCAAGCGCATGGAACGTCCCAAGCCACCAGCCTTCAACCTGCGGCGCGGAACCATCCGGCGCAATCATTAGCGAACGCACGCGCTCTTTCATTTCCTGCGAGGCTTTATTGGTAAAGGTCACCGCCAATATTTGTGACGGCCAGGCACGGCCACTCGTTAAAATATGGGCAAGGCGGGTGGTCAGCACTCTGGTCTTACCCGTACCGGCACCGGCCAGAACCAGCAATGGTCCTTCCGTTGTATTAACAGCTTCACGCTGAACATCATTCAGACCTTCGAAATATGAATTCTGTGATGGATGGGATTCGGCTATAGCTTGCATGCCTCAAACATATGTCCTGCATCAGACGCAAGCAAGCCCAGAAACGAAAAAAGAAACAAAAAACCTGAGTTATACGCAAGGTCGTCCGCACAAAAGTCAAAAATTAAATGCGCAACAGACCTGTCATAGAACGTGCTGTTTCACTGCCGGGGTAAATATCGCTATTCAATGTTGAAGGCGATAGCCCATATAAATCATTCAACACACCTTTTGTAATACTGCGCAGATCAATCGTCGGGTTCAAATCACGCCCCTGATATAAATCGCCTTCTTTTAATCCGGGCCACTCACATATCACGCGCCCGCCTTTAACCATGCCGCCCGCAAGAAACACTGCGCCAGCAGTTCCATGGTCTGTGCCTCTATCGCCATTGGGCTTTGCCGTACGGCCAAATTCTGTCATCGCGATAACAACCGTTTTATCCCATGCCGCGCCCATAGATTCCTTTAGCGCACCCATACCCTTATCCAGCAGCGATAAATTATTGGCAAGCCGCCCGCCTTCGGTTCCTTGCTGGGCATGCGTATCCCAGCCACCAAGCTCAAGCGTGGCAAGGCGCGGTCCATCAGGCTCGGAAAGCCATTTCCCCGCAATACCCGCCATTGTCACAAAACCTTGTCCCGAACGGCTTTGACGCGCGAGCTTTTTATCATTCTCTCCCTCCATCATATGGCTGGTCTGGTCCTGTATCATCAGCGCATCATTAAAATTACGCTTCATCGCCGGATCGTTCTGATACACTCTGGCGACAAGCTCCATAAAGTCATCACCCGTATCAGGTAATGCCGATGGCGCCCATGATCCCGACGGACTATCACCGCGCAAAATCAGCGGCTTTGTCTGACCAATGGCCAGCGCCAATTTGTTATCGCGGTTATCAATGGCGCGCACCAAACGGTTCATCCAGCCATCTTTGAAATCATTTGGTGCTTTAGACCCAAGCTCCAATACATTCTGCGCATCAAAATGCGAGCGCTGGCGGTAAGGTGTCGCCGTTGCATGAACAACAGACAGCTCACCCTTTTGATACATATCATGCATATTTTCAAAAACCGGATGCAAACCAAACATCTCGCTTATACGCCGCACAGAATCAGGCGACAAAGCCAAATCACCGCGCAAAGCGGCATAAGATTTATCACCAAACGGTACGACTGCCGCAAGACCATCCATACCCCCGCGCAGTATGACAACGACAAGGCGCTTATCCGTGCGCGCTTTCGCCATAGCAAGTCCCGGGAATATCAGGCTGGAGGTTGCCAAAATCATCGAGCCTTGAATAAATCTACGGCGTGACAAATTGCCTTCACAGCATTCTGTGATACCTTCCCCTGCCTTGGCATCATTCATAATATCTTCTTCCTTCATAGCCATGCCCTGCCCCCTATCGTCTTTGAAATGCCGGACTAGCCAGCAATAACCCGACACCATCCCGCCCACTTGGCGCTCTTGATATCCAGAGCAGCGTATCGGCATTGGCGACAGGACCAATTGTATTTTGAGCCAGCTCAAGCGGATTACCCGGATATGCCACGGACTGTGCCACAGCATGGCACCACTCAACCCGGTTCATCAGTGCATTGGGCGAAAGCCACGCATCTTCACTATCATCCCAGCCAGCCGGCGATAATGCCGTATATGGCGCATGATCCAGCAAGGTGAGAGACTTAATGATCTTATCTAGGTCCACATCATTGTTCCCCGCATCAAATAAACGCAGGCTCGAAATAACGAACTCGTAAGGTGTTTTAAATTTAGTCAGTGGGCGTTGCCAAATTTGCGGCAATTCAATTAGCGCCAATGATACCGCCTTTAAATCACCGCCACTTTGGATAAACACACGTTCAATTGCCTTCACCGCCTGTGCGGGCGGGTCATCGCTTACAAAATGACGGACGAGCTTTGTTGCAATGAATCGGGCAGTTGATGGATGATGCGCCAGATCTGTCAGTGCCTCGATACCCTGTTTCTGACCCTTTTCAGAATAAGATTTACCGAGCAATCTATGCGCGCCTGGCTCATGCATACGGCTAAAATACCAAAAACCGGCTTCACCAGGCATCTTGGGCGGTTTAATCGTCCAGCCCGTAATAATTTTTGCCAGTGATATCACATCGTCCTGCGTATAACCGCCATTAACTCCAAGCGTATGAAGCTCAAGTATTTCTCTGGCCAAATTTTCGTTCAACCCTTTGTCGCGGCGCTGGCCAAGTTTAGACGTAGGCCCGACCGAGCTTTTATTATCCAGATACGTCAACATTGACGGATGCTGAACCACGGCCAGCAACATATCCGAAAACTTCCCGAAAATATGCGGACGTATTGCTTCGCGCTCATAACTTCCGGCTATTGAGGTCAAAAAGGGCTTACCGCGTATTGATACCGTGAAATGATTACTCCAGAATAAAGCTAGACGTTCAACAAATGGCGCGTCAGTTACAACTGCGTTGGTAACGCGATTTTGCATTTCCTGAAGGTAAATATCACGTGATTGCTTCACCAGTTTCTTCTTGGCGTCATTATCAAGATTACGCAAATCTCCGGATGCCGTTATAATATCTACAGTACTCTTTAAACCCGAAGATATATTTGAAAGTTCTGAACTTAAGGTTGATTGTGAGACCTGTTTACGCAGCCAGTCCTTGGGCGCACGGTCAATAATTTTCATTTCAGAAGCACTCGCACCTAATCCAAATCGATTGGCTGCAATATATGCATCTTTTGTCATCATTGACTATCTCCTGTGGCTATAGAGTTGATACGCACCGCGCCCATCGAACCTTCGAAAAAAACCACAAAAAATATAAAGAATTATACGTTTGCTTGCACTTTCGCGCCCTTTGGTGTCGGAGCGGCAGCAACCTGATTACGGCCATTATGCTTGGCTGTGTAAAGTGCAGAGTCTGCACGCTCGATCAACATGTCTCTTTCTTCGCCAGGCACAAATTCAGCAGCACCAGCAGACATAGTAATACGGCCAAGCTTATCACCACTATTGCGGTTGATAACCTCTTTGGTCGCCACAGCTTTACGCAAAGCATCGGCAACACGCACAGCATGCTCGAGCGATGTATCAGGCAAAATAATTGCAAATTCTTCACCACCGTAACGGGCGGCAATATCCCGGCCTTTAACACCATCGGTCAATGTCTTTGCAACAAGGCGCAACACCTGATCACCGACCTGATGACCGTAATGGTCATTAAAGCTTTTGAAATGATCAATATCGAGCATTAACAGAGAATATGTCGAATTCTCCTCGGTGCTTTGATGGTGAATACGCATAATCTCTTCATCAAACGATTTTCTGTTTGCCAGATTCGTCAAACCATCAGTCATGGCCTCCCGTCGGATCTTCTCCAAATCAGCCTTCATTTGCTCCATAGCCTCGGAAGATTTATTCAACTCTTCCTCTAACTGCTGGTTCTGCGCAATCATTGTTTGCGTATCGGCCAGAACGCCGGACAACGCTGCTTTAATCTCATCAGGATCCTGGATATCGGCGATCTTTCCGGTTACATCACCAAGTTTGCCGCTATATTCATTCGTTGCGGATTTTACACCAGCAACAACACCTGTTACGTTTTGAATCGTCGCATTAATTTCCTGTCCTGCTTGACGGACAGCATCATGATTCACTTCGTCACTTAAGAATTTATAGTAAAGTTCCTGACATCTTTCCACAGTTACGCTTTGGTCGTTACTGACAAGAATATCAATCGCCTGCATAATCTCAGGACTTTGGCCAGAATAATATACATACCACACTTCATAGATATCCGGTGTAGGAGGAAGGGCTTCCTTCTTGATCCGATTCATGGCAAGTTTGGTATACTCCATTGCCTGCGTTGCATCATGCGTATATTGCATGTTTAATTTCCTAAAAATAAAAATTCAGTTCTAATTCATTTGAAACCAGTAAAAAATACACATTACCAATCATTATAATGCATTTCTTACACTTAATGCACCGTTAATTTATTATAAAACAACACAAAAATCGGGATAGACGTATTTTATATGCGCGTTATATCCACTTCATATTTGGATCATTCGTCTCTTTTGGCGCCTTATCAAGCGCCTCTATAACTTCTATCACAGAATCTACGACGATAACTTGATCAAAATCATTTTTGCCACAAAAACCTTCTTTAGCAATATTCGTCACTAGATCAACCAGCGGAGACCAATAGTCATTAATGTTTGCCACCAATATAGGCTTGTCATGTAAACCCAGTTGCCACCATGTAAAAACCTCGAAGAACTCGTCCATCGTACCAAGACCACCCGGCAAAATCACAAATGCATCCGAATTTTCGACCATAAGCTGTTTACGCTCATGCATCGTTTCAACAACATATAAATCAGTTAATCCCTGATGCGCTGTTTCTTTTTCAGATAAATGCGATGGAATGATTCCAAGTACTTCACCATCTTTTTCAAGCGCAGCATCAGCCACAATGCCCATCAAGCCCATACGCCCGCCGCCATAAACTAGACGTCTGCCTTTATCCGCTATCATACGCCCCAATTCTTTGGCGGCATCCTTATAATCCTGATTAACACCCGCAGATGAACCACAATAAACACATATGGATTTAATACTGGGTTGATTCTTTTTAAGCACGATCTGCTTCTCTCCTCATTTACTACTCTAATTCATTACGCTGTGTTTGTCTTACACGGCGCTTGGTTTATTACCTACATTGCCCATCGACCACGCAAATTCTGCATACGTCTGTATTCTATAAAAACCTATTGCACCCCATCGCCGCCAGATGCCGGTGTAAAATATTCGACATGATATTTCTCTGCACCTCTGTATAGCTGCAATGGCTTACACTGCGAATCTATAATCTGGATCGCGGCACTACATAAGGCCGGCTTCTTCTGTGCTGGCGCTGTTGATGTCTCTGCTTGCCCAGAAGCAATTTCGTCTTGCGCAGACAATGTCTCGGTCTCGGCCTGATCTGTATATTCAATTTGTGGATTGCTAATCAAAGCCAATTTTACATCCGCGCCGCAAAGATGAATTTTTTCTTCTGTGCCTTCTGTGACCGGCATCGCATCGGGAATCTCGCTATAAAGCGGAACTTTAAAAAGCGATGCTTTAGGCTTGCCTGTCACAGGGTTGTCGGCCACAGCAATAATCAATGTTGATTGCTCTTGCCCGCTTTTAACATCAAGGCCAATCATCACGTCTTCTTTGCGATCATCACAATTCAAATCAACGCTCATCCATTCGCCGTAACGCCAGTACACATGGGGATATTTATTCGTTAGAATATTGACCCAGCGCGGCTGATCACCCAGTTCCCAAGGCATTCCACTTTCCTCGCGCGCCTTTAAAGCGGCCAAATGGTGTGATCTATCTTCTGTGAGTTCGGTCAGACAAGATAATTCGTAAACACGTCTAAGCGCCTCATTAGGCGTCAAGCTTGCTTCATACGCGCATTGTGTATCACGAAATTCGCGCCATTCTTTTTGCGCAGACGAAACAGAAGAGACTTCTTCCTTGCCAATATGATCGACGAGATCTTTATAAACACTATTCAGCTTTTCTTTTGCTGCTTCATTATGTGTATTCACACAAGATTGCATATCAGCCGTACTTTCAACAGCATCGCAATACCCTTTATGCCGCTGAGCATAAGCCATCGATACGTTACAGATCGTAAACATTAAAAATAACAAAAAAGAAAGCCTGGAAACATTCATCAATTTTCAAATTCTATATCAGCGCCATTACACAGGTCAGAACGACAAAACAGCATATAAGTAAAATAATTACGAACAGAAGTACAAACCACGCTCCTATCTAATTATTTATACCTAAAAAATTGCCCTGTCGATAGTCGCAATCGGACAAAATTTGCCCTTGGCGAACAAAAGTTCTGCCTTTTTGTTCTCTAGGAATAATAAGAAATGTTAAACAAATACCCGTTCCGGTTTGATCTCGAATGGATTTTCAAACTCAGGTGTGGCGTATTCGGCATTGATTTCACCGGCGTCAGCCAAATTATCCATTGTAGGCGCAAAGCCTTCTTCGATCATCAATGTTGTATTCGCTAAGGTTTCTGTACCGGCATGCAATGTGTTCATAGCCTCTGTATATGCAGGGCTGTTACGCATTGCCGCTTCAGTAATATTCAGATCCATTCCGGAAATAGATCCACTTGCGTCATCAATGTCATCCATACTTGGCGCTTTACCAAAACCCGGACCATGCGATAATTTTGCAAATGTATTTTCAACGGTTGATGGCGCACTAGAACCACCGGAAAAACCTTGATCTACATAACCGGTTTTTGAAGACATAGAACGCGCAGATTTGGCAAGGTCGTCACCGCCCCCCATTGTTGCATCACTACCTTTACCAGTCAGTGTTGCTTGAGCAATTTTATAAACATCAGAACCAACCGAAACAACCGCTGCTACGGCTGCGGCTTCCGGTGAAAACTTCGCAATACCAGCAATCATCGCTGTATCAATACCAGCATTAACACCAATTTTCCCAAGATTAGTACCACCAGCGTCTGGGCCTGAAGGTGCATCTTGCCCTCCGGCTTCGCGGGTCATGTCTTGTGCTTGTTGTTTCATGCTTGCTAAAGCTTCTTTACCAGAGCTTTGCATTGTTGCTGCTGTTTGCTGATCATTACGAACGCCTTTGGCCACTTTGTCAGTATTATGGTTATCCATAGCTTTAAAGCTGTTTTGCCCTGTAGCAAACTGGAAATTTTGCTGAATAGCAGGACCTTTGGCATCATTATTATTTGTCTGTGAAGGGGTCGTTTGGATAATCGGCTGGATCATCGGCGTTTTAATGACGGCATCCATCGCCGCTTCTGTGGCGTCAAATTCACCGACGTCACCAAAGCCGTCAGCACCGCCCAGATCAGTATCGAACTCTTCGAAATCACTATCGTAATCCCGTTCGATGCCACCTGTGTTAAATACGCTTGCTACCATTATTTATGTTCAACCCAATTTTTTATACATTAATTGTATATTCTTATAATTAAAATTGTATATTCTTATAATTAATTACTGATTAATATCAGCTACTTAAGGGGCTAAATCCTCTTATCCGTGCCCGTGTACATACTATTAGACACGAAAAAGGTTAACATACCCTTACATTCTTACCATAATACACCATAAGATGTTGTTTTTCAATGCGTTAGGTAGTTTAAATTTCTATATCCCAAAGCTTCTAAAACGTAATCTTTTTTCAAGCCCTGCGGCGCTCCATCCAGATCTGCAATTGTGCGCGCAACCCGCAATATCCGGTAATAAGACCGTGCCGATAACTTCATGCGTTCCGCTGCTGTATTCAATACAGTTTTCGCAGCATCATCCAGTGGTGCAATATTTTCCAAAGCACTTCCTACCACATACGCATTCAAAGATGCAAATTCTGATAAGCCGGAGAGCTGTTTATTGCGCTCAGCCTGTATCTCCCGCGCCCGTGACACGCGCGCAGCTATTATCGCCGAACTCTCTATATTTTGATCAGACTTGCTATTGCTGCCACTTAGATCGGCAATAGATACCGCAGGTACATCAACATGGATATCAATTCTATCTAAAAGTGGCCCTGATATCTTCATTTGGTAATCTCGTCCACATTTTGGGGCTCGCGCACAGGCATTATCTGCATCGCCCATATAACCACATCGACACGGGTTCATAGCAGCGATTAACTGAAAACGCGCCGGATAGCTTACATGATGATTGGCACGAGCAATGAGCGCCTTACCGCTTTCAAGCGGCTGACGCAATGATTCCAGCGTTGTCCGGTTAAATTCCGGAAGCTCATCCAGAAATAAGACGCCATTATGCGCCAATGATATCTCGCCCGGCTTTGCCTTATGTCCCCCGCCCACAATAGCTGGCATCGAAGCCGAATGATGCGGATCACGAAATGGCCGTGTTGCCATTAACCCCCCATCCGGTAGTGAGCCACATAGAGAATGAACCATTGATGTCTCGAGCGCTTCACTTGGCATCATCGGCGGCAGTATACCCGGTAAACAGCTCGCCAACATGGATTTACCCGAACCTGGCGGCCCGACCATCAACATATTATGCCCGCCCGCTGCCGAAATCTCCAGCGCCCGCTTAGCCAGCGCCTGACCCTTTACATCCTGCAGGTCAGGGCCGAAAAATGCCTGTTGTGCCCCCAGTTCGGGAACTGGCTGGCTTAAAACCTGCGTACCTTTGATATGGTTGATAAGCTGTAATAAATCTTGTGGCGCCAATATCTCCAGATCACCAGCCCAGCTTGCTTCAGCGCCACAGCTTTTCGGACAAATCAAACGGTTGTCATTGGCAAATGCGTGCATTGCCGCAGGCAGCACACCAGTTACAGCTCGTGTACCGGCATCAAGAGATAACTCCCCTAGTACAACGCAATCCTCAAGCTCTTCTTTTGGAATAATGCCCATAGCCGCCAGCACCCCCAGAGCAATCGGCAGATCATAATGACTACCCTCCTTGCTAATATCAGCAGGAGCCAGATTAACCGTTAATCGTTTGGGGGGAAGCGATATACCCAAGGCATGTAAGGCCGCACGAACACGTTCTTTACTTTCCGCAACCGCTTTATCGGGCAATCCGACAATCGCAAAGGCAGGCATGCCATTTGCAATTTGCACTTGAACATCCACATTCTGCACATCAACGCCTTGAAAAGCGACTGTGTTAATTCGTGCAACCATTCGACGAAATCTTTTCTATTATACCTATTACAACTGTATGTATTCCATACAAATAACACAAGAACAAAACAGAAACAACGTTGAAGTGCAACTTATCTATACACGCAGTTTTGGAACGATACCTTGCGCATTCAAATCTTCGACACCGCGAAGCAACGCTTCCAGATTTTCATCTGATTTATGTTCATATTGAATAAGCGCGTTGGCGATACGATCATCGCTTTCGCCGATCTTGGCAACTTTATCCCAGTCATCACCCAAACCGAAATCAAGGCGGGTCATGAACCCGCCATCTTCACTGGAGGCTTTTCCAAGGATTGTTTCAAACGCATCATAATTTTTACGCTCGGCAGCTATTCTTAGCGCCTCGGAGTTATTAAAGACATGTGTGCGACCCATCGCAAAACTACAAATAATGCTGGAATTCACTCTTGCACCAAATTTAAGCAAAGCGCCATTTAACTTATTAAAAGTCCATGAAATAGACATGCTGATATATCCTCTACCCTATTTTTCAAACTGCGGTTTTAACACCCATTTTGCCGCTTCATTCTTGAAATGAGGTCATTACAAAACAGACCTTATTAATATCTTATGGAAAAATCAAGCTTTACTATTTAATCAATTTGCGCGCTACAAAAGTTAATAAATTAACTTTTGTATTGACATAATATAATCATGCATATATAACATCTCCAGAATTTAACTATGGAGATATAAATGTCTAATATAAAAGTAGAGCAAATTTTCAACGCCTGTAACAACCTGAGCGGTGGCCTTGAAAACCTTATTGAAAAAAAATGTAGCGGTGAGCAGGTAAAGATCGATGTCGAACAAGATGGCACAGCGGAGGATCTAACAATCACATTCGCGCTAAGCAATAAACGTGACCCGCAAGGCGAGGTCAGCCCACGCGCTGTAGAGTATATCGAGAAAAAACTTCCTCAATATGTAGGAGAAGCATTCCAGAATACAACCTTCAAGGTTGTCGCAAAACCAAAATAGCCAAATAGCTTTCTGGTATTATAAGAGTAACTACTCAACAGGTAGGTCTATGGTTAATCAACATTAACATAGGCCTATTTCTTGTTTTGCTCCTGTTTTCTTCATTTCACCTTCCTCCCCCGCTAGGCATATGCAGTGCGTCCTGAAACTCCTGCCCCCAGCTATATCGCCTTGCGATAAGACGACTTAACCTTTTTTTCATCTTTAATCTTTATATAAGAGATCAACAGGATGGTTTTTAAGAAATCACAATAAAAAAATACCGAGCAAGAAAAACAGGACATAAAAATGCCAGCACAAATGAAAGACACCGATTTAGCGCGCCTGCACGTACGATTTGTTTTACCAGTCGTCGTAAGCCGCATGCTTACAGGTCAGGAAGAATTCGACGAAATCGCCGAACACGCCATCAATGAAATTCTCACCGAACACAGACCTGATACAGCCCTTTTATGTATCGCTCTTTGTGCCCAGCATATCGCTGCCGAAGTATCGCATATCAAAACAAGTCATATATTAAGTAATGGCGCCTCAAGATTAATCGAGGATTACGGCTCGTTATGGCTGGCCCATGAAGACGAGCTGCAAAACGCAACCCTGAACAACACCACCGGCACAAACGCGGATCTTGATCCGAAAAGATTATATGAATTACTAGAACATCTACCCGAAGATTTAGAATCAATCGCCGATCTATTGGATGCAACAATTGATGAACTTGAAGAAGAACATCATCTCGCTGCGATTTTGGCTGACATTATTTGCGGGCAAGCGCGCATGCATCAAGAAGTAGCAGAAATAGAACTTGGCCAGATTAATCCAGAGGCATTCAACATCAAGCAAGAAGAAATGCAGCTTGAAACACCGCAAAGCTTTAACACAGCAAGTGCCGCCAATCTGGATGACAATGTCGTTGTGTTCCCCGGCAAAACCTTGCCGATTATCGCATTACGATAAACAACTTTAAGATATACGGACAATACTACTGCTAAGCAGCCTTGGATACCATAGGGCCAATAGCACGCCCACCAAGTAAATGAATGTGAAAATGCGGCACTTCCTGTCCACCATTCAAACCCGTATTAGCAATTGTTCTAAAACCAGCATCTACCAAATCATTCTCGGATGCAATTTTTGAAACAGCGCGCCAGAAACCTGCAATCTCCTCTTCACTGCCCTTGGCACTAAAATCGGCAATGCTGACATACGCGCCCTTTGGTATAACCAGAATATGCACAGGGGCTTGCGGGCTGATATCACGAAACGAGAGTACATAATCATCTTCGTAAACCTTGTCACACGGAATTTCCCCACGCAGGATTTTTGCAAATATATTATTCTCGTCATAACTCATCTTTTTGGCCCTCATCATTAAATGTTCTATTATTTGATTACAAAATTTCAGCCAAACCGCAAGACGCATATTTTGATTGATAGGCTATAATAGATCATGCTACAAACATGCCGAAAGGGAGAAAAGTCATGTCCAGTATGATTTTGACAGTTTTAAAAACAAAACTTCACAGAGCCGTCGTTACACAATGCGATCTGCATTACGAAGGTTCTATTACAATTGATCGCCATCTTATGGATGAAGCGGGTTTACTTCCTTTCGAGCAAGTTGATGTTTTAAACATCAATAACGCCCAGCGCTTTACAACTTACGTCATAGAAGGCGAAGCAAATTCAGGCATTATCGGCATTAATGGTGCTGCCGCGCGTTTGTGTCAGGCTGGTGATCAGGTTATTATTTGTGCTTATGGTCAGCTCGAGCAAGAATATGCCCGAAACTATAAGCCGACTGTCATCCAAATGAACGCTGACAACACGATTAAAACAGCGATATAATCAAACGATATAAACGTTAATTAATTTACCTTTACTGCATTGCACATATTTCGCGCAAACCCTTTTCCTATACGGAGCTCCGCAGAATCCTTGACATACGGTAGATTACCCGTTATAAAAAAGTCGATTTACAAAAAGGAAAATAACGATGAAGTCATACAAGAAGCTACTTGTAGCCTTTGCGATGGTTGCAGGACTAGGTCTACCGGCGCAGGCACAAGCCAATCACCCACAAGACTGGCACCAACCGGAAGTCCAGCAATGGCACGATGATGGCGTGATCTACAAGAACGGCATTTATATCAACACAAATGTGCATGGCCGCTCTGCCGTGCATCCGGATGCTGTGTATGACTTAATTGAAAAACGCGGACTAACAAATATATACCCGTTAACCGGAAGAGCGTTTTCATCAGGCTATCTGCAACAAACCGGTGAATATGTTGGTGTTGAATTTTCACTGCGAAATGGCGAAGCCCATGTGATCAGAACATATGACCGTAACAACTCCCATAGCAACCGCGCATATAGTGCGGCTGTTAGTAGCTACAACCACTTGGAAACAGATGCGCGTAACATTCTCGAAGAACGCGAACGCCGCCGTAATGGTCGCTATCATGGCCCATATAATGATCGTAACGATAGAATAATCATTAGACCGCGCCGTGGCGGTGATGATGTCCGCATCCGCACAAATGGTAGCGGATTGCATATCGATATTTCACTCGGTGACATTTTCGGTAAAGACAGAAAAGACAAGCGCGAACGTGACCACAAAGAAGCACAGCGTCACGACAATAAACGTGACCAGCATCCACAGCGCCGCCGTCATAACCCGTAATAAGGATCTTTCTATATATTGTTGAATAAGCATCGCGCAACAAAGCGCCGCGATGCTATGGCACTTGTTCTATTGCTTTATCCAGCACTTTGTAATAATACCGCCCCGGAATAACCTGATTATCCACCTTCGCATAGTATGGATGGGTTCCGATATGGATATAGCCCGCATTTTCATAAAGGCGTATCGCAGCTTCCTGCGTTTCACGAACATCAAGATTAATAACCGAGAAACCTTCTTTAAGCGCCGTTTCCTCGGCCTTTTTCAGAAGCATTCTGGCAAGCCCGTGACCTCGCGCCCAAGGCGTGACAAAATTCGTCGTCAATTTCACAGCAAAACTCTGTGCCTCGTTATTTTTTGGCGGCAAAATAAGCTGTGTCGTGCCACAAATCACATGATCCAGCCGCGCCACAAAAACAAAACGCGAAGGCATCGTCATAACGCCCTGCCAGTATCGTTCCAATACTTCTCTGGCAGGTAATGTAAGCCAGCCAAAACCACCGCCCGCACGAATAGCTTCATCCGCTGCGTCACATAAATCGTTTAAATCACCGGGAGATATGTCCTTGAGCTCTTCTACACTAATTATAGGCTCACCGACTTTAACTTTGGGTTGGTCTACCATTATTACTTCTCCTTAGCCTGATACTCCATTATACCAGATTCTATGTTCGCACGTGCAATTTCTCTGTTGTGCATAGCAAAACTGCGGCGTAACCGAACCCTATATAAGCCATACGACAAAGCACTAGAAATTACACCCTGACCAGAATATGATAGATATAGAATTTTTAGATTTCATGTCCATCACTTTTAAGTAGCCACTTCATTCTGCAGCATTTTTAGGAAGATCATGCGATATCATCTTTTCCTTCCTCTCATTATATCCCTTTGTTTCGCTGGCATCCTGTCAGGCTGCGCATCTGTTCAAACCGCCGGATATGAACCCGAGATCACTAGCCCCACTGACGCAAGTCCCGCCCCCATCATGTATAGCGGTCACAAATTAAAACTGCCGATTGGCGAAGAAGTCGGCGTCGTCGGACAAGGCTCAATGATTTGCGGCTGGCCCTATGGCAGATTAGAGCGCACAGATATTAAAGGCATATTCGATAGCCCTAGCATGCGTGATACATTTCATGATGCCCTGGAGGCACAAAATTACGATGTTATCGGCAATGCCGACTTCATCTTCGACGAAGATATAACCGACGAAGCGCTACGCACTGAATACAAGATCAAAGCCCATATTATAGGCGTACAAATCAAGGCTTGTAATGAACGGCCGATTATCTCGCTTGGTCTTTTCGCCAATCGCGGCGGCGTTGATGGCGAGTTATTCTTGCGTATCCGATGGAGTGTTTATGACAACTTGCGCCGCGCTGTCGTTTTCCAGACCATCACCGAAGGATATACAAACCGCAAAACACCAAACAAAGAAGGCATTACATTAATGGTCAATGATGCATTCGAAATGGCCGCGCATAACCTTGCAACCAATCCGGAATTTCATAACCTGATATTCCGCGGAGCTCGTCCGGAAAAAAACGAAACATGGGAAGAAAGCCATAAAGACCGGCCACGTATTTATAGACAAGACGAAAAAATTATCCTGCCTGCAACGCCGCTTCACAAACACGAAACACCTTCCCATATTGAAGCCGCACAAAACATATCCGTTCTGGTGCAAGCAGGCATTGGCCATGGCTCGGGATTTTTCATCACCAAGCAAGGCCATATCCTGACCAACCATCACGTTGTCGGCAACGCGCAGCGCGTTCGTATAGTGACTAAAGGTAAAGAAGAAAAACTCATCGCCGAAGTTCTTCGCAGCGATAAATCCCGTGATGTCGCGCTATTAAAACTAGAGGAAATGCCGGACGATCTGAACATTACGCCGCTGCCAATCCGTACGGACTGGCCGGCCATCAGCGAAGAAATATATGCAATCGGGGCGCCGCTTTCTGTATCTATGCAAGACACAGTCAGCAAGGGCATTATCAGCGCTCACCGTGAAAACCGCCTAACATTCGGAGCACAGCAGGACTACCTGCAAGGCGACATTACAATTCATGGCGGCAATAGCGGCGGCATATTACTTGATCGCTTCGGCAATATAAGCGGATTGAGCGTTGCCGGTTATAGCCCCGCTCTTGATAGTAACGCCAATTTAAATCTATTTATTCCGGTGGCAAGCGCGCTTCAAGCGCTTGATATTTCCATTAGCGGCCGCAGCCTTACACATGATAACATGCCAAATAAAAACGGGATCGCCAGCAGCAGCCCCGTTCAGATTACGCAGTAAATTTGAATGACATATTTTAAATTTCTATAGTCGCATTCCGTGACGAACGCGCCATTGATGTCCGGCATCGCTTAACTCATTTGCTGCTTCCACCGCCGGAATAGCAGAGCCTGCGATCGTAACAGGGCTTAATTCCAATGCACCAAAACCAAGCATCGCAATACCAGCGCCAAGCTTAAATTCATCAAGATGTCTTTGTTTTTCCGGCATCGCTTCCGGATGATGAATAGCCGCGATGATATTTTCTGCTGTTCCCATGAAATGATCCAAAACTCTGCTGCCATCATGCAATAATGTCTGTGCGCAATTGATCGATCGATTATAAATCTGCTGTAGATTCATATAATTCTCCCTTTATTTTTGTTTTTATTACCTAATTTATATATGAAAAATACACTGCGGTCAATCATAACAAACCTGTTCTATGCCGCCTTTAGAGCGAATTTTTATGCTGCATACTTGACCTTTCAACGATAATATCCATTTAAT
This sequence comes from Alphaproteobacteria bacterium, assembly GCA_030432775.1. Taxonomy (GTDB): domain Bacteria; phylum Pseudomonadota; class Alphaproteobacteria; order Micavibrionales; family Micavibrionaceae; genus JASMHE01. Next base: position 1,852 of record JAUILO010000029.1, on the reverse strand, counting down.
GAATTCGGTTATAAAATAAGGGACTAAACATGACAGACACTTTCCGTTCGGATAAATGGCACGCAACGACAATACTGGCAATTCGTAAAGGTGATGACGTGGTAATCGCAGGCGATGGTCAGGTGTCCATGGGCGATACCGTATTAAAGGGCAATGCCAAAAAAGTACGGCGACTGGGCAAAGGTGATATCATTGCCGGATTTGCCGGGGCAACAGCCGATGCATTTACCTTATTCGAAAGACTTGAAGCAAAACTCGAAGCCCATCCAGGTCAGCTTACACGGGCCTGTGTTGAACTGGCCAAAGACTGGCGCACCGATAAATATCTACGCAAACTCGAGGCTCTTATGGCCGTTTGTGATAAAGATACATCCCTGATCCTATCGGGCACAGGGGACGTTGTAGAACCCGAAGACGGCATTATCGGTATTGGCAGCGGCGGTAATTACGCGCTATCTGCTGCGCGCGCACTGATTGACAATGAAACAATGAGCGCCGAAGACATTGCCCGTAAGTCCATGGGTATTGCCGCACGTATATGTGTTTACACAAATGACAACGTCACAGTTGAAAAACTTTAAAACGAGAAAATTCAAATGAGCGAAGCTGCAAAAATAATGACAGATACAGACAAAACAGAGGACAAGCCGATGAACGATAAAACACTGACATCAAATGTCGCATCTTTTTCACCGCGCGAAATTGTTCACGAACTGGACCGTTTTATTATCGGCCAAGCCGATGCAAAACGCGCTGTTGCTATTGCCCTTCGTAACAGATGGCGCCGCATGCAACTTGAACCTTCTTTACAAGAAGAAGTCTATCCGAAAAACATCCTGATGATCGGGCCAACAGGTGTTGGTAAAACAGAAATCGCCCGCAGACTTGCCAAATTGGCGCAGGCGCCTTTCATCAAAGTCGAGGCTACAAAATTCACCGAAGTCGGCTATGTCGGCAAAGACGTTGAAGCCATTATCCGTGATTTGGTTGAAACTGCAATTCACATGGTACGTGAAAAAATGCGTGTCACTGTCATTGCGCAAGCCGAAATCTATGCCGAAGAACGTGTGCTGGACGCATTGGTTGGTGATTCTGCCAGCGACGGTACACGAGACAGCTTCCGCAAAAAATTACGCAATGGCGAACTGAATGACCGAGAAATCGAAATCGAAATTTCTGATAAAGCATCTGGCATGCCAAGCTTTGATATTCCGGGAATGCCGGGCGCATCAATGAGCATGGTTAGCATGGGCGATATATTCGGCAAAGCTTTTGGCGAAAAAACCAAGAAAAAGAAAATCAAGGTTTCTGAATCATACGATCTGTTAATTGGCGATGAATCCGACAAGCTTTTAGACGAAGAAACTGTAGTAAACGAAGCACTTGAACTTGTGCAACAGAACGGTATCGTTTTTTTGGATGAGATTGATAAAATCGCAGCGCGCAGCGATGCTCGTGGAGGCGATGTTTCACGCGAAGGTGTCCAGCGCGATTTATTACCATTAATTGAAGGCACAACTGTTTCAACAAAACACGGCCTTGTGAAAACAGACCACATCCTGTTTGTTGCCAGTGGCGCATTCCATTATTCCAAACCTTCGGATCTTTTGGCCGAACTGCAAGGGCGCCTGCCCATCCGCGTTGAACTACGTGCGCTAACACAGGAAGATTTCAGAAAGATCCTGACTGACACCGAAGCCAGCCTTCTTATACAATACAAAGCCCTGATGGAAACAGAAGGTATGACATTGGAATTTGAAGATGACGCAATCGACGAAATTGCGAAAATCGCATTCGAGGTCAATGAAACTGTCGAGAATATCGGCGCGCGCCGCTTGCTCACCGTCATGGA
>JAUILO010000028.1 GCA_030432775.1 Alphaproteobacteria bacterium | reverse complement strand
ATTATAGTCTTACGCGAAAAACAGGATGAGCTTGTAAAATCTCCTCTCCCTACATAAGTCCTATGTAAAACATTACTATGAAAAATGCAAGCTGTTATGACAATGCATGTCTATATCGTTGCTGGTACTATTAGTGATGTTAACGAGCCCTCTGGCTCAAACATAACTCACCCTAAACATGAATCATGCTCCAACCTATATCAAGGGTATCTCCAGATCATATCGTGGCAGAGCAAGATATGATTTCAAAAAAGCGGAAATATAAAAAGGGAAGAAAATGGTGGACCCGAACGGGATCGAACCGACGACCTCATCGCTGCCAGCGATGCGCTCTCCCAGCTGAGCTACGGGCCCGTCTTAAAGACGTGGGCCTGAAATTAAATGGTTTTTGAATATGGTGCAAGGGAAAACATACACAACAGCCGCTATATTCGCATACAAGTCAGTCATACCAAAAATCCTTGGCCAAAAAATCCTTGGCCAAAATAACTCACTGGCCAGCTATGAACATAATTAAGCGGGCAAACGATTTGCAAATAAGCCATTTATGCCAAGACTAGAAAATAAGCCGCCTGCCTCGATAACTTTATCATCTTCGCCGATTACATCGCCTCTACTACGTGGCTTATCATCAAACGGCTCGTTGAATTCTTCGGAAGGACGCGCGTACATAGTCGCTGGATCTTGTCCGCGCAATTCTAGAATATTATTTGCAGCTATATTGATATAGCTCATATTTTCACGCACCGCTTGCTGTGCATATGGAACTACTTTTGCAATATCATCGGCAACAATACCGATATCCGAACCGGATAAATCCGTGTCCAGAACAATATAGCGCTGACCAAGGCGCTCACGCAGCATTTCATTATGCGAATTACCGCGTGCATTGAACATCAGTTTCACCGTATTTGCGATTTCGCTGGCGCCGCCATCAATATCTTCAAGCTTTACCGGTTCTTGCTCCGTATGACCGGTACCAAATACTGTCATTGTAATATTCTCAGGCTTTGTGCCATCGCTAACCGCGTCAAAATAGGCACGAAATGCTGGGCTATTTGCCCAGACGCCACCATCGACAAAATGTTCGATCTCGCCCGCCAAATTCTTGATCTCGATTGGTTCGAAATAATATGGCGCGGCAATGGCTGTGCGCGTTAGATCACGCATATAGAAATCTTGAGATGGGTCTAGCTTGGCTTGATCAGAGGACAGTATCTTTACGCCCTGTGTTTTTAAATCCACAACGTAAATATTAAAACCATCGGCATAATCAGATAATTTGATGTCACCAAACACCTCGTCGATCGCATCTTCCAAGCCAGAAATATCGTATTTATGACCTATCAAGCCGCCCAGCGACCAATAATTGGTTTTAAACGCATCATCAATGCCATGCAGATAAAAATCCTTAAGCTCTTCAGTCGTCAAAAGCGGCGCGCCAGTTTCCTCCAGCGGCCAAAGAGCGCCACCATTAATACTACCAACGGATACTGTGTGGATGCTGTCAAATTGTGTATGGAAATCTGCGCCGGTCTGGCTTTCAAATTCTTCTGCAAGATATACAGATATAAGGCCCTGTGTGCCGCCACCCGGCAAAATGCCTAATGATAATCCAGTCTGTTCAACTTGGCCTGTAAGGCCTCCTGCAATGTTAAATTCTGATGTACTTCGAACCGACTGATCCTTAATAGATTCTAACGTCATATATAGTTCTCCCGCATACCCCAGACATACTCACCGTAAACATACAAATTCTTATTTTTATTATTATTTGTATTTTCTGATTGCCCTATATTACCAAATTTTAATATATGAGTGCAAATTTGAGTATGTTCATTGCAGCATAAACGGGGAAAATACTATATTTATCAACGACCTACAGTCGCAGGTGCCAGGGCATGAAATTTCACAATATAATACGGCATGCGGCTATCATCTTCACCCAGATTTAACGGCGGTGAACGATGGAGCTGGTTCACACTGGCATACATGAAGAAATCCGGCCCTGCTGTTATCGCATCAGGCCAAGACAACATATTCGTACCTTCTGGTTGTTCGTAAAAGATTTCATATGTACCGCGCGGACGAATAAGACCAATCGCATTTTCAGAGACATCCGTCACATAGATATTACCGGCATTATCAATGGATATGCCGTCACTCACAGGTTTTTTGGCAAATACCTTAATTCTTTCCAGTAAGGCCTTTTCATCAAGCAATTGATCGAGAAGATAGCGGGGCTGAACACGGTAAAGCGTATGACCATGCATTGCGCCGAAATAAACGAAATCACTTTGCGGATCAATTGTAATCGGGTTAATGCCAATGCGTGCAACTTTAATCTCTCCGTCTTCACCTTTCAGCCGTACAGCCTTCCCATCTACGACCATTTCAGCATCATCTTCGGGCATTACCGGCGGCGTACCTTCAAGAATGCGGCGCGCCTTGCCACTATTTAAGTCAACAATGATCAAAGCAGGAAGACCAGTGCCGCCAACATCAGCGATATAAATAACACCGTTATTCAGATCAATCGCAAGATCATTAGGGAATGAACCTGGCGGGGCGACTTCACTATCCAGCGTAATGACACGATGCAGTGCATTCTTTGTTGTATCCCATGCCACAATCTTTTTAGGATCACTGCCATTATCAAGCATCCAGACAATGCCGTTCATATCAGCGCGAATACCAAGCACAGCTTGCATTCCAATACCGTTTTCATCAGGAGCACTCGCCCATTCCTTGTTGGGAAAAGGCACAACCGTACCATCTTCCTTGAGTTCCACAACGCGATATTCAGGATCGTAAAATTGGTGCTGGCTGAAAATGATTCGCTTATCCTTTGTCACTGCAATATTGCCCGGTGCCTGATCCAGTTTTGCAACAACGTGTAACCGGTGGTTCAAAATTTCATCACCATGCGCATAAACTGTATGACCACCGATTATCACCATAAACGTTAGGGTTAGGGCAAAGCAAAGAAACAAAAAAGTATTGCGAGATCCTGATTTCATGGTTTTACATCATATCCTTATTCATATTGTGTTCGCCTCAATGATATTAAAGATATTACGAATGAATGAGAAGTGCCTAACGCAATTAGTCTTTAGCTCCTTATAGATAACTTTACATAACTTGACAAATATGTAGCTTTTTTGCTAGTTTAGGCGCATTATTATAGTAATAAGCAGTGAATGAGCGAATCAACAGCCTAAGCCTTATATCAAGCCAATTATTCGCCTATTTTTTCATCTGGATTTTGATGTTAGGATCAACAGATCGATCATCAGTAAATGAAAATCACATTCTAGGCTTATATTTTGTAATTCGAACGAGGGTACTATGAATAAATCTGTTTTATCTATTGGTTACTTTTGCATGATCGCGCTAACTGCGACGACTGCACATGCTGAAACAACAACAGCCAGAGACTTTATTGATCTAAACCCGTATAGCACAACATATCTTGCTTGCGAGGAAATCGCTGATAAAAGTGCGCCAATTGGCTATGAAATAGAACACGAAAAATGGAAAGAAATTTTCATGGATTGTGTGAAATCTATCGAAGATACGATTCCAGCCGCTGGTGGAACGATGACAAATGATGTCATGGATACTGAGCCGGATACGCAATACGAGATTATTGATAGCAATGCAAATGATGCCGAGCTTAAAGATCGTTCCGGTTTAATCCCGACAAAGGTCAAAAAAGAAGCCGATTACCAGCTTTATCAAGACCAACTTTTGGAAGGTGATCGCTCCGGTTACTAATTTGCGACTTTGTTAGAACATACAAAAAAAGCCGTTTCTGAATATAATAAACAGAAGCGGCTTTTTTTATTATGGCTGCATTCTAAGACATCAAACCCAAGATAGCTCACTTACGATGCCTGACGAATAATATGATCGCGGCTTTCGTCGCGGTGCTTCTTCAGATATTTCATAAAAGGCGTGCCACCTGTTCCAACTTCAACGGGGTTGCCCTCGGCCGATCTTGCCTGTTTATGAATGTAGCTGGCTGCATATTCCAGATGCCGCGTGCGGAAGACCTGAACGTGATCTACACAATCATTATAAATCTTGATTAACTCATCATCATTTCTATCCTGCACGAAACGTCGTAACGTGCTTAGTTCGCCCACATCTTCGATAAACTTACGGTGACGCGGCGGGCGGTATTGATGTAACTCATCCAGATATTCACGCAGCGGATCATCGTCATGGGCGATATTTAAAAGCGCGTCCATAACCGGCACAATAGAGCTTTGTGATCCGGTTTGTCCGCGAAAGGCTTGTGGCTTGCCCTGATACTTATCTACGCCTTCATATATTATGCCCTCCGGCGTTGCAGGATTGCCTTTCCAGCCATGAATATATGGCCGCACACGATGATAATATGTATGCGGATCACAGCGTTCTGGCATACGGTCAAATACAGGGTTGATGCGCGCCCATGCCAAACGAATAAGGTTGAGATATTTACGAACACTGGCAAGATCATCTTTATCCAGCGCATCCAAAACATATGGAATAGCCGCAAGTGCTTCTCCAGCTTTGGCCTCGATCTCAACATGAACCATAATGAACCAATTTTCATCCTGCCCATCCAGAAAATTTTGAACGACGTAAATATTATCCAGCGTAATCTCACCGTCATCATCAAGCTTTCCCCAGTTATCCAGCGTATAGGAAGAATACGGCAAAAGCGGGAACTGGCCGATATGATCTGATAAAATACAATATGGCACAGCTAAATTCTTAGGCAGAAAAGACGGTGGCTGCGCTTCACCCCAAACATAGGCCTGCACAATAAAAGAATAATGAACCATCAATAAACGGCACTGCGCATCTGATAGATTCTTTATTTCTTCTGTCATGTTGATTTGCGGAATTTTATCCAGAAAGCTGCGCACACGCCCCGAACACATATAATCCGATAATTTCATAGCCGCCTGTACCAGCGGCAAAAATACATCCGGCAAGGATACATTATTCATATCATATGGCGTTAAGAAACCGCGCTCGGCAGTAATATCGTAATCGGAAATCTCCAGCATTTTTATCTCCCCAGCTTCCCATTATATGTTCTTCATCATCTTTGATATGTTTTATGTATTATTATAAGTAAGCCCAATTATTATTCATTTATGCCTGTATGCTTTGGTAATAAAAACCAATAGCGGCCTTTGGATTTCATATGTCCGGCCATATATTCGGCGCGATCACCATGCCCCCAAAATACATCGGCACGTACCGCACCTCGAATAGCGCCACCAGTATCCTGCGTGACCATTAACCGTCTTAATCCCGGCTCGCCATCAAGCGGCGGAGCGATATCCACCCAAAGCGGAACACCATATGGGATTTTCGAGCGATCAATTGCAAGGGATCGTCCAGCGCTTAGAACAAGACCTTCACCACCAATCGGGCCGCCCTCACCCTTGTCGCTATCCAGCGCGCGGAAGAATACGTAAGAGGGGTTTTTATTCATTAAATCATCAGCCTGCGCCGGATTATCATGCAGCCATGCACGAATGGTCTGCAGCGAAACAGTCTCCCGGGTCAGATCACCGCGATTAATAAGCTCCCGTCCGATAGCGTAATAAGGATGTCCATTTTGGCCAGCATAACCAATACGCATTGATGTACCGTCATCCATAATGACACGGCCGGAGCCTTGTATATGCAGGAAAAATAAATCAACCGCGTCATCAACCCAGACAATGACTTTCTTCTGAGCATCCGGCAATTTACCCAATCCAATATCTTCGCGGTCTTCATAAACACGCAACTTGCCATCAATAACGCGGCCAGCTATTCTGCGGCCTTTCAAATCATCACGGAAATCGCCAAGCTCGACCATGACGAGGTCATCCGGTAATGCATACACAGGATGTTGGTATACGCCATGGTGGGTTTTTGAGCCATTAAGTGTTGCTTCGTAATACCCGGTAAACAAGCCTTCTGTACCCGCCCCCTTGCCACTGGCCTCGTAAGGCTGGAAGTAACGTTCAAAAAATGCCTTTGCAACTTTCGGATCAATCTGGCTGGCTGGCACTGCTTTTATCGAACGCACCACTTCATTACAAACGGTTTGCCAATCACCATATGTACCGCCAATAGGCTGCGGCCCGAATACGGTTTCCGGACTTCTTTTTAAAATCCGTTCGCAAGATTTCGAAAATGCGCCAAGCACTTGTTCATGAGAATCTTGATTCCATCCGGGCAGCGCATTGAAAGAAACGGGCGTGATTTCCAGATTTGCCTTCTCCATATCAGGTTTCTGACAGGCAGTAAGTATAAAACAGGTAATAAATATAAGAATAGTTTTTGATAAATAATTTTTGATTTTCATACCAATAATCTATCAGTAATCACCGGATTTTCCAGCATGAAAAGCGCGCGCTTAATTCTCATCCCATGAAAAGACCGCAGCATTAAAATGGCTAAACGCTGTATAAGAAAAATATGAAGAGAAATTATTCGGAATCGGGAACCGTTTTGTGATCCTGGTCCGCCGCATCTTCATCACGGGTTTCATATAAAACCCAAGCCGGGCTACGTGAACGCACATCACGCCCAAATGTCCAGATATCGATTGTTTCGGCAACACGATCAGGATTGCCCTCAATTACTTCGCCTTTATCATCACGTACAACACGGGTTTCGTCAGCAATAAAACGAATAGTAATAAATGCCATGCGGTCTTTCATCCATGCATTCGTTAGTTCCATTTTACGTACGGCGTGAATCTCAACACTTGTTTTAAGGCCCTGTTTTTCGCGTGCATCAAGCGCAGCATCAAATGCCTTGTATACATTTTCGCTCAGCAAATCCTTCAACGTATTACGATCACCTTCAGCAAAAGCCTCGACAATATAAATAAACGCATCCTGCACAGCGCGTAGGAAAAACGGCAAATTAAATGCCTTATCCTTAAGGGAAATATCTTTCAGGCCGGCTGCGGCCTCGTCACTCATGGACATGTTACGATCCAGAATATCGGATACATTTTCAATCGCATTGATATTTTCGGCCGGGCTGGCAAAATTATTCATAGGCACAGCCGCAGGCTTGCTATCTACTGGCTTATTATCACCATCAAGGGGTGATTTGAACTGTGTGCTATTTGGATTATCACCAGAACCGGTACCCAATATGCTACGAAGCCAGAAAACCAATCCAGCGGCAATAACGGCGTAAAGTAATATGTCGGCTGGTATTGTCATATCTCAATAAATCAAATAATTGCTTGTTTGCCCGAGTTTCCTATTATACCACATTATCTATACAATAAATTGATATAAAATCAATTGCCGGGCTCTTGATACTTACATTAGGTTGCCCTGCGTAAAGAGCAAGTAAAAAAGGGCCCTATAATGCCATTGTTTCTGATCTTTCTTATAATACCGTTAATAGAAATCTGGTTGTTCATGACAATTGGCGATGAAATCGGTATCGGCATGACTTTCGCACTTTGTGTCATTACAGCCGTCATTGGCTCTGGCCTTGTTCGCAATCAAGGTATCAACACGCTAAATAAGGCGCGATCATCAATGAATCAAGGCGAAATGCCTGTTCAAGAATTATTTGACGGTATTTGTATTGCGATTGCTGGCGCCACTCTAATCACGCCCGGTTTTTTCACCGACACAATCGGTTTCATGCTTTTATTACCGCCTTTTCGGGCATGGCTACGCCATTATATTAAGAATAACACCAAAATATTCATGCAAAGCTCATCCTCATTTACTCCGCCCGGCAACAGGGGTAGAGCCGATAGCAATGTCATCGAGGGCGAATTTGTTGAAATAAAAGATACAGATTCCCAGATCAAGCCAAAGGACGATGCATAAATACCCACTGCGGGCTGGATAAAACCGGCGTAGATCGGCTCAGCCCTTGAGAAAAGCGCGAATATGCGGCATGATCGCGCTATAAATACGAATTAATAGGTTAAATTGGCGCCGTATTATTAATAAAGCGCCCAAATCAGACAAAATTACCAAATAAAACACCAGAAAATAGAACTGAAGATATAGATATGAGCAAAGATACAAAAGATAACGGTAACGAAGACTTCACAGGCGCAACATTGCCGGATCAAAACGAAGAAGCCCGCCAACAAAGCCGCGCCAATGGTTTTCCAGCGACTATTCGCGCCCATTACATCAAAGACCTTTCCATTGAAAACCCGCATTCACCGTATTCAATTGCACCGGGCATGGATAAGCCGCAGGTTTCTATCAATGTTGGCCTCGATTACCGTCCACTGGAATTTGAAGGGCAGGAGAATATCTATGAAGTATTGCTTGCCATTAATGTAACAGCAGAGCGTAAAAACCACACAGCCTTTATCGTCGAGCTTCATTACGGCGTTGTTTGTGAAGTTTTTGATAATGTTCCAGAAGCCCAGCGCGAAGGTTTCCTGATGACAGAAATACCAAGATATGCCTTCCCGTTCGTGCGCCAAATTATTGCCAGTGCTACCGCCGATGCCGGATTTATTCCGTTATACCTTACGCCGGTGAATTTCGTGCAGCTTTACAAACAAAAGATGGCTGCTCAAATGGCAAATGCCAAACAAGGACAAGCCGCAGAAACGCCACAAACACAAAACACGCCACCGGAAACTGAAGCAAAGCCGAAAAAAACTAAAAAGGGAAAGACTGAAAAAGAAAAAAAGAAGGCTTAAAAAAAACCTGTCTTTTCATTCATATCGATAACAAAAAACCTCATATATAGTTATGAGGTTTTTTTTATGAGGCTTTTATATCTTTCCAGAGCGGATCGGTAATTTGTTCCAATAACTCGGCATGCGCAGCAAGTTCTTCTTCGCTTGGTTTAAAATGACGCGGTTCACGTGTTGTTTTCTTTGGTCGCAATAAAGCGCTATTAGATGCCTCATTTTTCTTATCTTCGTCTTCTTTTAATGACAAGCCATGTTGACGCCCGCCATTAAGCTCTAAATATACCTCGGCCAAAAGCTGCGCATCCAAAAGAGCGCCGTGGAATTCACGCCCGCTCAGATCAATACCAAAACGCCGACAAAGTGCGTCCAGTGATGCCGGTGAACCGGGGAATTTTTTACGCGCAATCGCCAGTGAATCAATCACCTGTCTTTTATCAACAGATGGATGCCCCACGGTTTTAAGCTCATAATTTATGAATTTCATATCAAAGCTGGCATTATGAGCAACCAGCGTTCCCTGTCCGACAAATTCGAGAAATTCGGTAAATATCTCTGCGAAAACAGGTTTGTCTTTAACCATTTCATCGGTAATACCGTGAACGGCTGTCGCATCCGCCGGGATTTCGCGCTCGGGATTTATATATTGGTGATATGTGCGCCCTGTCGGCACCTGATTAATGACCTCGACGCAGCCAATTTCAATAATACGATCCCCTTCAAACGGATCCATTCCCGTTGTTTCGGTATCAAATACTATTTCTCTAACCTGCTCGCTCACACGATAATCCTTAATCTTATCTATTTTGATACTGCCGATGTTTATGCAACTTCCATCTGGCCTTCTTTGCCAAAGGCGTTATCAATCCAGCCATTCATAAACACATCGGCCTGTTTGACCAGATTGGTCATATGGGTCTTTGTTAATTCCCGCGTGGCTTCGATATCAAAGCTGCCATTTGAGAACATACCGCCAAGATTAACCTCATGGCTTTTTAAAATTTTATGGCTTGTTTCCGGATGGCATTGTAACGCCAGATATTTATCACCATAGCTATAAGCCTGATTTTCGTACAGATCAGATGAGGCAAGACGAACCGCACCTTCAGGTAAATCAAACGTATCAACATGGAAGTGCAGCATATTGGTGTTTTCCTCACCCAGCGGCGCAATCAGCGAAGATTTGCCCTCCTCGGTCAGACGTAAAGGCGACCAGCCCATCTCCGGGCCTTGCGGACCACGAAATACTTTCGAACCAAGTGCCTTGGCCATAAGTTGTGAACCAAAACAAATTCCCAAAACCGGAACATCCTTGGCTAAACACTGCTCAAGAATTTTGACCTCTTTATCAATGAAAGAATAAGTATCGGCCTGATACACACCACAAGAACCGCCCAAAAAAACTATAGCGTCATATTGTGATAAATCAAAATCTTCAAAATCGTCGTAAAACGCATCAATATATTCATATGATAATTTACGATCAACGATGGCTTTCTCCAAAGTGCCCAGACTGCCACCAAGGCTATGACGGAATATGGCGATGTTCATATGTATGCTTCCTGTTCTGTAACTCGGTTATAATGTTCGCTACAATCTCTTTTGTTTCCTCTTCGCTGCAACTTGTATCAATAACAAAATCTGCGCGGCTTTGTTTTTCCTCATCAGGCATCTGGCTTTTTAAAATAGCCTCGAATTTTTCTTCAGTCATATTCGGCCGTGCCATTACGCGCTGTCTTTGGATTTTACTACCTGCGGATACGACCAATGTTACATCTAATCTTTTATCGGCATCCGTTTCAAATAATAACGGTATATCAAGGGCTGCCATTTGCGCGCCGCGCGCACGATTTTTATTTAAAAATTCCTGCTGACTCTCTCGTACCAGCGGATGCAGTATATGTTCAAGTTGTTTTTTCTTTTCCGGATCAGAAAAAACAATACGGCCTAATATTTGCCTGTTAATCTCGTTACTAGCCTTATCATAAGCCTCAGGAAATAGCGCGCCAATAACTGGATTAGCTTTTCCATCAGGCTGCATTAATTCATGTACGGCCTCGTCTGAATCGTGCACAGGAATACCATGGGCTTCCATCATTTTCGCAACGGTGGATTTGCCCATACCAATAGAACCTGTAAGACCAATAATAAGGATTGGTTCATCCTCTCTATCTTCTTGTGTGACCATGTCTGGAATATATATTATTGTGCGGCTTTTGTAATCTTATTTATTAGTGCATCATCCAGATCCGGCATGATACCGAACCAAGCCTCAAAGGCTGGTCTTGCCTGATGTAACAACATGCCTAACCCCGTCACAATCTTTAGATCTCTGGCGACGGCATCGTTCAAAATTTGTGTATGAAGCGGCGCATAGACAATGTCATAAACATATGAATCGTCCGGCAATTTCCCGACATCAAATTCAAGCGGAGATTTACCCAACATACCTAACGATGTTGTATTTACGGTTAAGGCAATATCTATACCATGCGTAGCCGAAAAACTCGCGCGCTCTTCCCAGGGAACGACATGGCAATTGCAACTATCATTTTGGAAATCTGTAGCAAGTTCGGCGGCCTTGGATGATGTTCTGTTTGTGATATAGATATCCGAAACGCCTTCATCCCGCAGGCCGTAAATAACAGCACGCGCCGCACCACCAGCGCCTAAAATCAACGCCTTTGATCCTTTAAGTTCAAGGGCGGGTTGTTGCATTTTCAAATTGGCAATAAAGCCAAATGCATCTGTATTACGACCGGTCACATGACCATTGTTTATGATGACCGTGTTCACAGCACCGATATCTTTTGCCGTATCTTCAAGCACATCACAAAACGTCATAATGCTCTGTTTATATGGCGCTGTTATATTAAAACCATCATATTCATTTTCGTCTATTATATGTCCGATAACGCGGTCGAATTGATCGGGAATAATTTCAATATGTTCATAACTTCCGCTTAAACCATATTGCGCAATCCAGTGTCCGTGGATAAGTGGCGATAGACTTTGTATTACAGGATAGCCAACAACGCCCGCTTTAATTTGCTGCACTTTTTATCTCCCGAACTAAAGAATTATTTTTCTGCAAATAGCCCAAAAACGGCAACAGAGGAAAACCCAGAACCGTGAAAAAATCACCATCAATTTTCTCGAACAACCAGCTACCTTCTTCTTCGATTTTATATGCGCCGACACTGCTTAGAACATCTTCGCCACATGCCTGAAAATAACGATCGATAAACGCATCATCCATAGCGCGCATTTGAAGGTTCACCTCATCGCTGGCTTGCCAGAGTAATTCATCATTCCGCATCATGCATCCGGCTGATAACAATTGATGCGTTTTGCCAGCAAAGCTTTTCAGCCGGATTTTGGCTTCGGTCAGATCCTGTGGTTTGCTGTATATTTTACCTTCGAAAATCAAGATCTGGTCTGCGCCTATAACCAGCGTATCCGGATTCTTTTGTGCAACAAAACGTGCCTTTTCAATTGCCAGTGCCTGACCGATTTCTTGTGCGGTACATCTACTTTCTAACATAGAAGTTTCCAGCGCACGTTCATCAATTTGCGCGGGAATAGTTTCAAAAACAAGTCCGGCATTGTGCAGCATTTTTATGCGAACCTGACTTCCGGATGCTAAAATTAATTGATCTGTAAACGCGGGATGCAACAACAGGCTCATCTAAGAGCCTCTTTACCTGCTTCTTTTAATGCTTCTTCGGCAAGTCTTGCTTTTTCGAGCTTCTTTTTCTTTTGTAATAGAATCTGTATTTCTGCGGCTGTTTCCTCAACAGATCTTCTTGTGACATCAATCACTGGCCAGCCCCGTTTGGAGAAAAACCGGCGCGCATTCTTGATTTCTTCTTCGACCTTGAACGGATCAAGATAGGCATTACCTTTATGTTCGGCTTCTTTTTCTTCGGCCTTTAAGCGGCTGCGTCTTAACTGTACCAGACGTTCTGGCGATTCTGTTAATCCAACAATTAGCGGGCTGATATTTTCCAGCACATGTTCAGGAAACGGGACGCCGGGAACAAAAGGTATATTGGATGCACGAATACCGCGTCGCGCCAAAAATATACAGGTCGGAGTTTTTGATGTTCTGGACACACCAACAAGTACCACTTCTGAATCCTCGATGCCGTCAAAGTTTTGTCCATCATCAAATGACAGGGCGAAATCAATAGCATCCACGCGTTTGAAATATGCATCATCCAATGCATGCTGAAGACCGGGCACACCTTTTGGAACCATACCCAGATATGAAGACATGCTTTTGATTAGCGGATCAAGAATAGGAATACATGGAACTTCTAAGCGGTCACATTCTCTGTGCAATTTCTTACGCATCTTTTCATCGACCAGCGTAAATAAAACCGGACCCGGATTTTCAGATATATCCTGAATAACTCGATCCAGCTGTTTTTCAGTCCTTACCAAAGGCCAGAAACGCTCCAGCGGATCGACATTATCAAACTGGGCAAAACATGCCCGCGCCAAACCTTGCAACGTTGATCCGGTTGCATCAGAGACAAGATGAATATTGATTTCTCTTAAAAGATCACTGGTCATAACAATTCAATCATATGAGTATTTTTTTTATTTGTATAGCAATACAGACAGGTTCTGTATGTGAATTCAACAGGCTTTTTTAGTGCAATGCCATGATTAATAAATTAACTCTTGATGTTATAGAAAATAGCCCTATGATGTCCCCATATTTTAAATGGCTTTAATTCAACCTGTGGGGGTTATAAAAATGAAATACGATTTAGGTAAAACAGGAACAACTTTACTGGCAACATTCGGCCTTGCCGCTGTGGTTGGTTTTGCGGATTACTTTGGTGCTGACGAGGCTTTTATTGACGCACTTCCAGACAGCATTCAGGAAAAGGTTGAAAACGCCCTTGATGTGGATGGCGTTGGAACTAGCGCTGCAGTATTTGCCGGTGGTCTTTTAATGCTAGGTTTAAATGTACCCAAGCGCTAAATCATCGATCCGACTATTAAGCACAACATGCTATAAGCCAGAATAAAATAAAGGCCGGATATTACCGGCCTTTTTATTTGTGTATTCCAAACACAATTTATAAAAAATAATTATTTCCATTGTTCTTTATGATCACCATCAGGAAAAATCTTCCGGGCAAGTTTTTGATCTGAAAACGGAACATTATTCACCATGATTACTTTCAAATCATAAACCATCTGAAATAAATGCGCCTGATTGATCGGATCATTCATACCGGCATAATACGGATCTTCCAAAATCATATCACCCAGTCTTTTGAGGTAGCATGTTTCATTTGGCAATTTGGCTAAAGATTCAATGATTTTTCCATCAAGCCGTTTTTGACCAAACGGATTACTGTCACCGACTTCGAACAAAATATCATCAAGATATTCGAGCGTTTCATGATCACACGCATCAACACGCTCATCATCTGTGAACCATTGACGAAATGCATATGCCAAAGCAGAGCCATCAAACAAAGCTGTCGGATCTCTTTCTAGATATTGTGTAAAGGCCAGTGCCATATCACCTTCCGGTGAACCAATTAGATGACGCCAGATATCCGGATGTCCCGCGCTGCGTAGTTCCCAAGCACCCAAGATACCGATTGTATCGCAATCAGCCGCACGAACACGTTCTAAAATAAGAATGTTTTCCGGGCCATATTGTTTTTCGAAACCGTCTTCTCTTGAATGATGGGAAATATCGCGCAAGGCACGCATAAAATTCAATAAAATATCGTTACGGAAAAATGCCGAGTAGCCCAATGTCTCCGGGCTCATGGCATAATCATCAAGAAGGATTTTCTTCGCCGGAATATCAAGGTAAAAACCTTGATTTTCAAGTGTTGTCAAACCAACAACCCAGCCAGTATTCATGGCAGATGTCCAAAGACTGTTTAATGTTTGTGATTGCACAATAAGCGTCGCGCACCATGTGATAACATCTTCAGCATCTTCGAAACTATGGATCGATGGATCAAGGCATAAATCACCCTGTTCGTTATCCAGCTCGAATATATCTTCATATTCAGATAACGGAATTACATCGACATCATCCAGAGATTTTTGTGTGTAATCATACATTGCAAGATGTGAGGTCGCGGCAACATGCTGGGTCCCATGCTTTTTAATAATTGTCTTTTTTGTGACCCATTCTGATTTCATATCCGATAACTCATGAGTTTCTAGACTTGCGTCTATCAGACGACCAGCCGGCGAGCGATATGATATTGTCGCCGCTTTGTCTTTGTTGTGCTGTGTTTTGTGTTTGCCTAGAAGCGGTCTGACCACTTTCGGGCAAGATGAGGAGTTGTGCTGTTTCTTCATTTTCGCCAAGTTTTTCTATTTTTGATTGATCACCATGACGGACGTCGTGGCTGTTTAGATCATCAACCCCTTGCAATTCTTGTTCCGCTTCCCTGAAAGAGCGCTCAAACTTGATAAACCATAGGAAATTAGCGTTAGAACGATCACGCACTTCGGAAAAAATTGCATCCTGAACGATGGTATCAATGTACGGTGCCAGGTAATTTTTGCCGAATGGGACACTTCCCAGAGAACGAATAAGCTGTGCGGCTACAGAAAAAGACGATTTTTCATCTTCAAAGATGCAGCTCTTATTATCATCCAGCATTCTTTGAATAAGAATGCGATCTTCTTTCAAACAGCGATCGGATAAGAACCAGGTTTCAAAACTGGCGCTAGCAGACATGCCATTATTCAGATTTCTAAAATCCAGATGGGATTCTCTGGCAAAACTACGTGCCATATCAAACATTGAAGAGGATTCAATACGATCCCAAACGAATTTCTCGTCAGCAAGATGTAGTTCCCAGGCCATGCGGATCATCATAATTGTTAAATCACAAACTTGCGCACGGTTTACCAGCACGGCATGATCCGGATAAAAACTAACGGGATCAATTAATGCACCATTGCGATGCTGCCATACGCGGCGTAATTCACGTGAAAGCAAAATGATCTGGTCAACCCAAGGCATATTCGGATTAATGCGAATATGTGCATCTTTACGATCATATTCTGCATCAGCAACAAATCTGCTGTATGAAATTTGTGTACCGAACTCTTTGGCAAATCCAATTAAAGATTGTGCAAATCGACTTTTACTTAAAAGCTCTTCAAGTTCTGAAATATTTTTTTCGACTGGAACATCATCAAATATAATTTGATCAGCAGGCTTACAAATACTTGATGCATTTGCAAAAAACTCTTCAACACGCATCGCGTCATCATATGCACCGCCACTGGCCGAAGACACACTTGAAATTGATGCAGATGAAATTGAGCCGGCAAAGTCACTATCTTCGAAGAAATCCATATCCTGAAGATCTTCTTCGATGTCGCCTTCATAATCCAAATAGAAAAATGGCTGGTCACTTACAATAGTACAAATGACCGGCTGCTCGTTATTTAACGTATATGCTATACGGCAAGAACGGTGCGGTATGCTTGCTGCATTTATGTATGTATCTGATGTATTGCTCATGGTTCCCCAACCGATAAAAAGAAGAAAATTTGTGTAAAAGCCATTGAACGGCTTATGGGTTCATTATGCCGCCTGTTTATTAACACTTTCCTACCAAAAAGCGGTTTTTGTAATTTTTTTAAAATAATGGGTTTTTTATTGTATTTCAGTGCGTTAACCGCCGTCAAAACTTAAAATTCAGTTAAGAAAATACGCAGCTTCCCATAACATCGTTATGGCTGTTTTGACATAAGATAAAATTCGGAGACTTTATTTAAAACATTTGAAAATTAATGCAAATCCATCCGAATCACATTCTTCTCATATGATCTATTCCCAATAAATGAGCTTATTGACCAATCACATCATCCAGAATAGGCATGCTTTCGACAAGCAATCTTTCGTTTTCAAGATTTACAACACCGCTTTGCTGAACAAAAACATCAGATTTGAATAATGAATCCTTGAACATGATACAAATCGATACTTTGAATGATCCATCTTCACCGGCCTCGATAATAGAAACAGGTTCCAACATCTTTCCAACAGCCTGACGTGCAGATGGCGGCGGCTCTTCACGCCACAAAATGTCATCTGTTGTTTCTGTGATAATAAAGCGACCCTCTTTACCCTTCACATAATGGAAGAAAAAACGGACATAAGATTGCACTGTGTTTTCATTCAATGTTAAAGGCGCGGTTTGATTTAATTGATAGATTGGTTCGTTCGTCCAATCCAATGCAATATTGTCTTTTGGCCCAAGGACAATATAGCGGTATGTTTTTGGAACATTGTCTGTACGACTTATTTCAAGCAATTTATGACCAGGATAAAAAGAAAGGTCTTTGGACAAGATCTCGGTATTTTCTACGGAATACGAATCACCATCCAATAAAGGAAGGACTTCTTGTAAAATGACTTCTTTTTCGAGATCTTCTGCTTTTTTATATGCGTCTGTAAACATGTCTGTATCTTATCTATGCCTTATATATTCAGGCTTTTATTACATTAATAGTGCTAAAATAGCGCTGTGCTAATCGATTCGTTTATTTGTAACCAATTTTAGTCAAAGGATCAAAATTTTATCCTCATAGGCCTGTGTATATCATACCTTAAAACATAGGAATAAAGATGGAATAAAACATATCCCGAATCCATGATCAGTTTTTCATTATGATTATACCATGTGGATTGTTGATTTACAGTTTTACCCAAAACTATAAAAACATGAATAGCGACTCGTTTTAATTATAAGGGTTTTGGGCAAATGGGAAGTTGTGTACGAATCGATGTATAACCATTAATCCCCGATTCCCACAGCCCCTACTATCAACTAATACCTTTAAAAAGATTCTATTATTTTATTTAGGTATCTGCTTAGATGCATTCTCGAAATGAAATTGGCGGTAAAAATTTCAGGAGAAAAATTCCGGTAAGGTGAATTCCTGAATAACCTGAGCGACAGAGAAAATTTCTAGGTCGATGGGCTTAGCAAGGTAGAAGATATTTCGTTTTTGAATATTACAAACAGCCGAATACAGGAAATATTTTTAACAATGACGAGTGCTATGAATTTAAAAATGCAAAGTGATAATAATTCTAAAAAAACAGACAAAAAACTTTTGGATGTTTTGCAGGGGCAAAAAACCAAGACACCACCATTTTGGTTGATGCGGCAGGCCGGAAGATATTTACCGGAATATCTGGAGTTGCGGGCAGAAGCGGGAAGTTTTCTGGATTTGGTTTATAACCCTGAATTTGCAGCCGAAGTTACGTTACAGCCAATTCGCAGATTTGGTATGGATGCTGCGATTTTGTTTTCCGATATTCTGGTTATTCCACATGCCCTGGGTCAGCATGTGGAATTTGTGAAAGGCGAAGGGCCAAAATTAAATCCGCTTTCCAGTGCAGAAGATTTGAAAATCCTTGAGCAAGATAAAATTCACGAGATACTGGCTCCGATTTATCAAACGATTAAAAATATCAAATCTGCTTTTGTTCATGAAAATCTCGGACAAACCAGTTTGATCGGTTTTGCGGGTTCGCCATGGACTGTTGCATGTTACATGGTTGAAGGATCCGGTAGTAAGGATTTTGCCAAAACAAAAAATTGGGCGTATTCCGATCCGAACGGTTTTGATCAACTGATTGATATTCTTGTTCAGGCAACGGCGTCATACCTCATTCACCAAATTGAGGCTGGTGCAGAGGTTGTTAAATTATTTGATAGCTGGGCGGGAATTTTGGATGAAGCGTTATTTGAAAGATTGGTTATCGTGCCAACACAGAAAATCATTAATCTTGTTAAAACTGAATATCCGGATGTTCCTGTGATTGCGTTTGCACGTGGCGCTGGAATTCAGCATTTGAATTATGCACGTCATAGCGGGGCAAGTGCAATTGCGATTGATCAGATGACTCCTCTGGTTTGGGCTGCGGAAAATATTCAGCCAATATTGCCAGTACAGGGAAATCTTGATCCGTTTTGTTTGCTTGCGGGAGGAGACACGCTTGATCGTTCGATAAAAAATATACTGGATGTTCTGCAAGATGGTCCATTTATATTTAATCTTGGACATGGTATTCATAAAGATACACCACCAGCGCATGTTGAACAGCTATCCAGAATTATTCAGAATTACTAAAATCATATTTTATAAAAGTGGGAAATCATGTCCGAGTTTTTGATGCAATATTATCTATACATTAAGGCTGTTCATATTATTGCGGTTATCGCATGGATGGCAGGTATGCTTTATTTACCAAGATTATATGTTTATCACGCCGATGCGCCAAAAGGTTCGGAATTATCTGAGACTTTAAAAATAATGGAGCGCCGTTTGCTTCGTATTATTATGAACCCAGCCATGATTATAGTCTGGGTTTTAGGATTGGTTATGGTCTGGCTTAATACGTCTTTGATGGAATATGGCGCAATGCATTTTAAGTTTCTGTTGGTTTTTATTCTTAGCGGTATTCATGGTGTGTTTTCAAAGTGGAGAAAAGTTTTCGATCGTGATGAGAATACAAAATCAGCAAAATTTTACCGCCTATGGAACGAGGTTCCGACAGTATTAATGATTATTATTGTTATTTTGGTGGTCGCAAAACCATTTTAGAAAAAGTAAAAAAATGTTGACTCACGTGAAACAGTGAGATATACGGGGAATTGTCTATATAAAACAAGAAATTCCACAACATTGTAAAAAGTTTTTTAGCGCGCAGGGCGCAGAGTGTATTGGCTGTATTTAACCTGCAATTATGACCAAAGGGTCGTGATGGAATTTCTTGAACCAATCTTAATCATTAAAAGCCAGATATACACCGAGATAAATGCGAACGCATAAGCTAAAAACCCTAATTGGAAATTAAAT
>JAUILO010000196.1 GCA_030432775.1 Alphaproteobacteria bacterium | reverse complement strand
TATGGGGTGTTTCACCTGAATCATTAAATGGCATCTGGCCAGTAATGAATCATATATTGACAAGCGGGCGTGTAAGCCGCCGGCTCAAAGAAATGATTTTTGTAGCCATTTCATCATTAAGAGGCTGTCATTATTGTGAAGCTGCGCATCATGCTTTTTGCTTGAGCATAGGTGTTACACCCGAGCAAATTGATGATTTAATTAAAAACCATACAGCCGATTCGGCCGACCCTAAAGACAAAGCCGCTATAGATTTTGCTGTCAGGCTCGCAAAAGATTCTCACTCATCAAGTGAACAGGATTTTCAGGCCCTTAGAGAGCTGGGATTTGATGATGAAGAAATTATGGAAATTATTGCGATGTCAGGTATGGGTGTTTTTTATACGCATTTAGCGAATGCAACCAAAATAAATATTGACGAAGGATTTATTAACATGATTTCAAAAAAATAAAGCATGTCTTCGTAAGCAGGGAAATTCCAAACCAAGGTGCGAATAGCTTTTTTGCATAAATTTATATTTTCAGCAAGTTTTCTATCGCATACTACGTACTTTTGTTGGAATTTATTCTTTTCGTAAAAGTCGTATAGTCTGAATAATCAAGCAAAGCGGACCATGAAGAATTTTATATTAAAATTCTTTAATTAACGCGTAACGCGTATATGGAAAAAACTGGCTAATCACAAAGGAAGCCGGTTTGGTGCGATACTGCCTAATATCCGCGATTCAACAGCTGTTTTTTTATCATTACATTACGCGATGAAGCAGCATGTCGATGCGCAGGTGGCTTGATATTAGTAAATCAAACCCCTATTTGTTCTAAATACATTGCTGAATAACAGCAGATTAGCGGAGTAAAAAATGTCCAATGCCTTTGCTTGTATCCGTCGCAACCCACCTGTCGACAAAACGCTTCAACCATTCTTGGTTCATGGTTTAAAAGGTATCGAAAAAGAAAGTCTTAGAGTTGCCCGGGAAGGAACCATATCATTATCACCTCACCCGGTTCAGTTAGGCGCAGCATTAACGCATCCGAATATAACCACCGACTATTCTGAAGCATTGTTGGAGTTGATCACGCCAGCAATGCCGCGTGAAAGCGAAATGATCGATTTTCTGGCACACTTGCACAAATATGTTTGTGCCAATATCAGCGACGAAATGATATTGGCTGCGAGTATGCCTGTGGGCGATTTGCGGGATTCGGCGATTCCTATTGCCAAGTATGGTTCCTCCAATGTAGGGAAAATGAAGCATATATATCGGCAGGGCTTAAGCTACCGCTACGGTCGTTGCATGCAAGTTATTGCGGGAATCCATTTTAACTACTCACTTCCTGAACCATTCTGGCCGCAATACCAACATTTCATGAAACATACCGGCGATCTGAAATCATTTACGACGAATGCTTATATGGGAATGATCAGAAACTTGCAACGGTATGGCTGGCTTATTCAATATTTATTCGGTTCGTCCCCGGCAGTCAGCCAAAGCTTCATGGATAGTCGCAACTCTATTCATTCCAATACATTCGAAAAATTTGATGAAACAACTTTCTACAAGCCTTATGCAACTTCTTTAAGGATGAGCGAGGTCGGTTATGTAAACCCCGTTCAGGCAATGTTTAATATTTCCTTTAATAGTCTTGACGAATACATAGGAGACTTGAGCAGAGCGACATCGATACCTTATCTGGGCTATGAGAGGATCGGTGCAAAAGTGGGTGAACGATACCGGCAATTGAACACCAATTTTCTCCAGATCGAGAACGAATATTATACTTCGGTACGGCCGAAACAACTGACGAGACCCAAAGAAAGGCCGCTTCAGGCATTGAGACGCCGGGGAATTCAATATATTGAAATACGTTCTTTGGATATCGATATATTTGAGCCGACGGGAATCTCTATAGAAACAGCGCGATTTCTTGAGGCGTTCAGCCTGTTTTGTTTGTTTCAGCAAAGTCCCTGCCAGGATTTAAAACAAAATGAAGAGATTAAAAACAATGCGTTGTCCGTGGCCAACAATGGAAGAGAGCCATCGCTGGAACTATTAAATGCTGGACGAAAAATTTCCCTGAAGAATTGGGCGCTGATGCTGTGCCAGGAAATGCAGGAAATTTGTGAGGTTCTGGACAATGGCGATAATGACAAGCCTTATACCATGGCATTGCACAAACAGATCGAGGCTATTCGTCATCCCGAATTAACGCCTTCAGCACGGATGCTGTCGGTCATGCGAAGCCAGAAAATGTCGGTTACCGAGCTGGTATTGCAAAAATCCCATGAATACACGTGTCAATTTAAGCATGCCGCGCTGGACGCTTCGATAAAGCGGGATTTTGATAGACAAGTCAGCGCATCGCTTGAGAACTACAGACGATTGAACGCAAAACGCGAGATTTCTTTCGATCAATACTTGAGTAACTATTTCGCTGAAAATACGGCAGCCAGCAAAACTCACACTAAAGATCATTCTCAAACCATACCTGGTTCCACGGCCGGAACTGCCACTCGATGAATTACAGACACTCCTAGACTGTCAAGTTCGTTCCTGGCAACCTGATGATTGGTCTCGATTCAGGAAGCTTTCTTTCAGTTTGAGGGTCCACTTCAATTAGAATTCATATGGCAATCGATTCTGGTCTTTTCCTTTTAGTGTGACGTTTGGCGGCATAATCACCTAATTGCTGTAATGCATTGGCACTTAAACGCATTGGTTGAAGCATCTCGATAAAATTTTCTTGTTTGTCCCGGTCCTCGGCAAGCACTGGCTCTAACCAAAATATCATCACTGTCTGGCGGATTTTCCGCGCAATCTGTAGGCTTGCAAAATTCTTTGCATTTATCAAAGGCATCCGCAATAGCGTCAGCCAGAAGATTTGTTTCTCCTGCCTCACAATCGGCACGGTTTGCAAATTGTGCCGCTGCAATGCCAAATAAGGTTCTTTCAGCGCATAAAAATACGTCGCTACGCTTTTCAATCTGCGAAGATGGTTCGCAACTCGTCAACGCAAACATGATAAAAAGAACAAGTAAAACTGTATAAACTACGCTATTTGTACGGCTATAGTAATGGATTTTCATATCTGGAATTCCATGTTAAAAGGTCCACACGTGCGTCCACACTTGCAACCTATTACCGCTACTTTGCGTATATATCCGGTTCAATAATTTTAAAAACCATTGCGCGCAGCCCAGGGCCATAATTTCGGATCCTCTCCGTCTGATCAACTGTTTTTCGCATATGACCAAAGAAGCCAGCTCGAATGGTTATCTTGCTTGTTGTATTGATTGCGCTACGATTTGCCGCTTATGCGCGGATGCTATGGCGCGAAATAGTTCTTTCCGCGAAGAGATTTGTCAATTTTGCATCAAGTTTGTGTTTGGTGAGCCGAGTATCACGAATATTGCATTGCAACGCTTTATATCTGCGTAGCTTCTCGGTTTACAGAGTTGAGAATCCAGCTTTAGGATTCATTGGAAACGTGTTTATTCTTGTATGTTAATTTCAATCATAACTTCATTACGCCGCATGAAGGGAAGCG
>JAUILO010000195.1 GCA_030432775.1 Alphaproteobacteria bacterium | reverse complement strand
AGTGTAGAAGTTGTGACAGGCAAGCGCACAATCATGGAATATTTGCTCAAACCGATATTGCGTGCACGTTCTGTTGCTCTGACCGAACGTTAATGACGCTAAAAAGGCTTTATGCATGAAATTTATTCTAACGAATAAGCGTTTTCATTTTCTTGTGCTCAGTTTGATCGCTGGGGCTTTGCTGTTTTTAAGCGGTTCGGATAACCAGTTCAGATTACGTTTCCAGTTTTTAACCTTTGATACATTCAACAGATTGCACCAAAGACCATCTACGGATCTTGTCAGTATCGTTGATATTGATGAAGCATCGCTGCATGTGGTAGGGCAGTGGCCATGGCCGCGCCCTGTCGTTGGGCAACTTATTAATCGTTTGAATGAATTGGGTGCGGAAGTGATCGGTTTTGATATGGTCTTTGCCGAAAAAGACAGAACATCGCCGTCTTTTGTTGCCACACAGCTTGATAGTAATGTGATTAATAGTGAGGTGATGGAAACAATTAAAGCACTTCCTGATCATGATGATATTTTTACGCAGGTGATCAAAGATGCGGGTAATGTCGTGACAGGTTTTACCGGAGCAAGGCTTGATGAAACCTTGCGTATTCCGCCAAAAAAAGTAGCGCTGTTATTACCGCGCGGGAGTGAGTTGCCATTTTATCTGAATAGCTATGCAACATCTGGTGTATTGACCAATTTGCCAGAATTCAGCAAGGCCTCTAAAGGCAATGGCAGCTTTATCGCCACACCTGAAATGGATGGAATTATTCGCCGCGTATCATTATTTGTCACGTTTCCGGATCCGGCACTTCGCGATGTATATGCCGAAAAAGCTCCACAGCTTGCAAAGGTGCAAACGGGGCTATACCCCATGTTGGCGCTTGATGTTGTTCGCGCTTATGCTGGCGGTTTTTATAAGATCAAACCCGTTGATGACAAAAATTTATTAACCCTGCCATATGCTTTGAAGCTTGGTAAGAAATACACCATACCGCTGGATACCAATACGCGTTTTTGGATGCATTACCGGACGATTGATCCGGTCAAGGAGTATTTATCGGCATATAAAGTGCTGGACCCTGCGTTTGAAGATGAGATCAAGCCGCAAATCGAGGGCAAGATTATTATGGTGGGTACAAGCGCGCAAGGTCTTCGCGATATTCGTTCGACACCGCTAGGTGTGTTTATTCCCGGTGTCGAGGTTCACGTAAATGCCATCGAACAGATATTGCAGAACCATTATCTGGTACGTACATTTTCTATGATTGATCTGGAAGGTGTGTTTATTGCCGTTATTGCATTCATGATTATCTTTTTTACAACACGACTTGGCGTTCCTTTTATGGGTGTGTTTGTAACGCTTATCGTTGGCTTGTCATTTGCTGGGGCTTATTATGCATATCGCCAGTGGGGCTTGTTGTTTGACCCGACTTTTGCGTCTTTTTCAATTCTGGCGATGTTCTTCCTGACCGTTATTTTGAACTTTATCCGTATTGAAGCGGATCGCAGACAGGTGCGTGAAGCCTTTGGTCTGTATATCTCGCCAAGTTTTATGGCAGAGATCGCCAAAAACCCGGATAAATTGAAGCTCGGCGGCGAAGTTAAGGAGCTAACAGTTTTATTTTCCGATATCCGCAGCTTCACAACAATATCTGAAAGTTTGCCACCGGAGGAGCTTATCCAGTTGATGAATGATTTCCTTACTCCCATGTCTGATCTGGTGATGGAAAACCGTGGCACGATTGATAAATATATGGGCGATGCGATGATGGCATTCTGGAATGCACCGCTGGATGATGAAGATCATGTGCGTCACGCCTGTTTTGCGGCGGTACAAATGCAAAACTCGCTGGCACCTTTGAATGAAGTTATAGTGGAAAAGGCAAAGGAAGAGGGGCGTGAGCCAATTTTACTGCGCGCCGGTATTGGCCTGAATACAGGACCATGTTCGGTGGGGAATATGGGATCACGCCAGCGTTTTGCGTATTCGGCACTGGGCGATGCTGTTAATCTGGCTTCAAGGCTAGAGGGGCAGACCAAAGAATATGGTGTGAATATTCTGATTGGTGAAAATACCGCAAACGGCGTACCTGATTTTGCAACACTGGAACTTGATTTTATTCAGGTGAAGGGCAAAAAGAAACCGGAGCGTATCTTTACCTTGCTGGGCGATGATCATCTGGCTAATAAAAAATCATTCAAAACATTGAAGAAGAACCATGCTGCCATGCTGAAGGCGTATCGTGCGCAGGAGTTTGATAAAGCCAAAGAATTAATCGCAGAATGCATTACACATTTGCAAAGGCAGATAAAAAAGCGCCCCGAACTTGATGTTATCGCTTATTACGACATGATGGAAAAACGTATATCTGGTCTTGCTCGTCAGAAACTTCCGAAAGACTGGGATGGCGTTTTTGTCGCTACAACCAAGTAATGTAGATACGGTGAAGTCATGACTATATAATCAAGTCAGTAGTAGGATGCTGTCTTTGCCTGTGCGACTGGGTTGCTTAAGTGGCAGGTGTTTGCACCTGATGCTATCCGGATGCATGATGGCACGCAAAACTGTTTCCCCTGATCGGGGAGTAGTTTGTCGAAAGTTATTTTGATTACCTTATAAGATGGGTGTTTGTTACGGATCTTTTGATCTCTATAAAACTACCCTTACACACTGCGCATTTTTTAGATATGCGCTCTCTATTTATTTTGGACCGTCTGTCCGGTTTACCCTTATTTACGCTTGGTTTGTAACCGTCAGCATTGTTGCGTTGAAGCAATTTTAGATAAGAATAAATACGTTCTACAGGATAATTTCATAAAAAGCAAACTTTTATTTGCTAAAAAATTAAGTTTACATATTTCTTTCTGGTTTTTAGCATGTAAAAGCCAGATCGGCATACGTATAGAGGCAAAGGGCAACAAAAAGCCGGACGTTCAAGTCCGGCTTTAAATCACTTGTCTGGGTGCAAGCTATTATGGCTTTGGTGTTTTAGCACGCTGTCTGCCGATGCCCGTTGCAAGTAGGGCTGCGCCGCCAAGTATAAGGGCTGTTGTGCCTGGCTCAGGCACCGCAGTCGTATAGCCGATATTATCGTAATGTGCGCCTCTTCCCAAGTCAGCTGGACGGAAAGAAATTTCATCAAATTGGTAAAGTGAGAAAGCGCTGTCATTGGTAAGGTCTAATGTTTCAAGGCCCAATACACCGTCCGAGATATATTTTTCGCTAAAGAACTGTCCGGTAGTCGCAGTACCGAATATTTCTATATCTGTAAGGGCGTTGCGTGATGTTTCGCCAAAATCGATTGTCGTCAGAGATAATGGCTGACCATTGGTAAGGGATATTGTAAAGCCATCAGCCGTTCTTCGTGCGGAAAAAGATTGTGAGCCATCATATGCAAAGGCATCGCTTTCGAGGATGTAAAAGCCTGTGGATGTTGTAATTTCTGCGCCATTTTGTATGAAGCTCGTATCAAACAATGTTGTTGTTTCAACATCCGGTGTTTCAAAATCGATAATATTTGAAATTGTAAGTGCTGCGTCTGCTTCCGG
>JAUILO010000194.1 GCA_030432775.1 Alphaproteobacteria bacterium | reverse complement strand
GCTGGCGTGGCAATCCGCATCGATTAGAACATAATCATCGCGTCCGGCAATGGCAGAGATAAAACCGACATTAGCCTGATAACCAGTGGTGAACAGGATGGCGTGTTTTTTGCCAAAAAATTCGGCAGTAGATCTTTCTAAATCCTGATGGATGCTGTAGCTTCCGTTGGCAACGCGTGAACCGGTTGTTCCTGTGCCAAAATTTTGTACAGTTTCAATGGTACGTTCAATGGATGTTTCATCCATTGTCAGGCCCAGATAATTATTTGTTCCAAGCATTACACGTTCTTTGCCGGCAATAACGGCTTGCGTTGGAGTAATGATTTTCTCAATACGCATATTGAGCGGATGGCTTTCCATCTCTTCCATATATGTGTTTTGGATATCCAGTAATTTAGAGAATTTATCGAAAAGACCTGTCATTTTATTATTCTTGCTTTCAATTGTTATGCGGGCAATTGTTGGCGGCGTTATGCGCGGCAGCCTGCGTTCTTTTTTCATCTTACCGGGATAGTTTAATGATTAGATTTGCCAGTTCCTTAATTGTACGGACATCGGCAAGATCATTAATTGGAACGGATACATCAAATTCTTCTTCCAGAACGAACATCAAATCCATAATAGCAACTGAATCAACATTCAGATCAGATGTAATATCTGTGTTTTCTGACAGGGTGATTTTATCCGTGTTTTCTTTATCAAGCTCTGCGCATATGAGCGATACAATCGTATCATATGACAGCGGTTGTGATGTTGCCTGTGCATCTACCATAGTGTTTCGTTCCCTTGTGCCACTTTTCTTCGCGCCAATATTGCGTATACGCCGTATTCCCTTGCGAAGCTGGAATACTATAAACGAGGTTTTATGCCAAAAACAAGGTTTTACTTTCTACCTGTTTTTTTACAGCCATTTATGTTCACGATACCATGATATAGTTTGCGCAAATCCGCTGGCCAGGGGTATGGATGGTTTCCATCCGCTCTGGCAGAGTGAGTGATCATGACATACCCAGTCTTTATGCCTTAATTCATTGACCTTTCCGGGGGTTATGAAGGCTGTCTTTCTGCCGATTTTTGCGAATATGCTGGAGATATAGGCAATAATATATGTCAGTGCGACAGGAACGCGGATATAGCGCGGATCTTTGTCAATTAGGAGCGGCGCAACGTCTTTATATATGTCTTGCCAGCTATAACCTCCGTGTTTGCCGTCATCCAGTTCGTATGATTTTTCTGTGGGAGATATTGTTTCAAGCCAGTGCAATGCCGCCGAAGCGACATCATCGGCATGAATGATTGATAGTTTTGCTCCTTTGGGTGCGTTGAGCGGCGCGATACCTTTTTGTAACATGCGTAATAAGATCAGGAAGTGTTTATCGCCCGGCCCATAAACGGCTGGCGGGCGGAAGGCGTCCCATTTCAGGTTCGGAATCGTGGTTAATATTTCCTCTGCCTTTAATTTGCTATCGGCATAGGCGGAAAGTTCCGGCTGTCTTGCTGCCAGAGAGGATAGTAACAGGAATTTTTTGATATTGGCCCTTGCCGCTATTCGTGCAAGTGCTTCTGTGCCGCCAGTATTGATGCGGTAGAAATCATGATTTGTTCTAGCTGTGGTTAATCCGGCGCAATGGATGACTGCGTCTGTGTCTTTGATCAGTTCTTCGAGTGCGCTTGCGTTCCCAAGGTGGCCTTGAATGACGGTGATAGATGGATCCGGCTTAATTTGTGTTTTATTGACGAGTAGGTTGACGCTGTGCCCGTTTGCAATGAGGCACTTGATAATGTGTTGTCCTATAAAGCCCGATCCACCGGTCAGAGCAACGCGCATATTATAACCCTATTGGTTTTCACGAATTGGCTGGATAATACCTTTTTCATAGTTCTTGCGAGAAAGGTTCCGGCTTAGTTTACCTGATGTTGTAAATGGAAGCGAGCCAGCGGGAATTAAAACGATATCACATGCAATTCCGGCATTACGGAAGATAACGGCTTTTGCATTTTGTATGATCTGGTCTTGTGTGTCTTTATCATGTGTGCGGCACTGAATGAGTATGACGGCTTGTTCTGTTTTATCGTCGCTACGGATCGAAAATGCAGCTGTATCACGTGGCTTGATGTGATCAACTTCGTTTTCAACATGCCATTCCAGATCCTGTGGCCATACATTACGGCCATTGACGATAATCAGGTCTTTTGCGCGTCCGGTAATAACAACATGGCTGTCAATGGTGTAGCCCATATCACCTGTGTTCAGCCAGCCATTTTCCTTATCAAGAACGGCCTGCGTAGCGCCTTCGTCTTTATCGTATGAATCCATAAGGCTCGGCGCTTGTATATAGACAGAGCCAATAAGCCTGTCACCCAGCACGTCATCATCTTCACCGCGAATTTCGAGCTTATAGCCGGGAAGAGGTACGCCACATAAGGCGAACTCGCGTACAGAACAGCTTTCGTCATTTGGATCGACTTGTTTAGCGATGTGGTTCTCAACCAATAGATCACGGTCAACATGGTCTGTTAAAACACCAGTGTCCAAAGGGGTGAAGCTAAATGCCAGTGTGGCTTCGGCAAGACCATAGCTCGGCACAAATGCCTCTCCGCGGAAACCATATTTTTCGAAAGCTTCTGTGAAGTTACGCATGACATCCGGCTGTACCATTTCGCCGCCAATACCTGCCGCACGCCATGATGATAGATCCAGTTTGATACCGGATTGTCTGGCAGCGCGTCTTGTACAAATTTCATAGCCAAAGGTTGGGCTGAAGGCCAGGGTGCATTTATTGCGCGAGATAATATCCAGCCATGAAAGCGGACGACGAGCAAAACCATCGGTGTAGATGTAATCAATCGACATCTGGGTTGCGATTGGAATGATCATAAAACCGATTAATCCCATATCATGATAAAAGGGCAGCCATGACGCGACGCGGTCGCCGGTTCTAACGCATAAGCCATGCTGTCCGACTGAACTGGCATTGGCCATGAGGGCTTTTTGGCTGATGACCACCCCAAGCGGGTGACGGGTGCTGCCGGATGAAAACTGGATGTGACATAAATCGTCTTTTTGTAATGGCTGGAGATTAATCTCGACAGCATTACTGGCTTCTATTTCTAATTCAGAATCAGGTGGAGATAGGGTATTCGAAATTTCATCAATCCTATGCAACAACTTATGTCTTTGTAACTCTGTTGACATCTTATATTTTGATATTTATCTACCAATATACCACTTAAATTCTCTATATAGCGAGACATTTGAAATACTTGAAGTATTAAAAATATCCTTGTATCCACACCCATATTTTTTTTTCCTATTATAAAATACAAATTCATAATCACCGTTATTAAAAATATTATTGAAGGTCCCTTGTAAATATAATAATCCATATCCTTAAATTCCTGTAATGTTTTAGCCTTTTCCTCAAATGCCTTCTTTAAACTTTTATATGTTGGGTATTCAAGTGAATTATATTTTATATTCCATATATTCAACATTACATTTTGAAATTTACTGTCAAACTCGTGAAGTTTTGTTGTATATTCATTCCATTTCTTATCTAAT
>JAUILO010000193.1 GCA_030432775.1 Alphaproteobacteria bacterium | reverse complement strand
ATAGGAGCGACCCATGTCTCTTCTGCTAGTCCACAAGCGAACCCCCGCTTGTATTATTTATAGTGGCATATCCCCCACTCACTTACTCTTACGCGAAAAGAGCAAATAATTCGGAAACAATCGTTTAATACATAATCGTAATAAGTCACTACCGATAAACATTTTAAAGTGTGCAACCACCAAACATTTTAATGTGTGCGAACACATGGCCTCGATAGCAACAAACCAGCATTATGCCGAAAGTCCCTTAAGCATCTCTGGGAACAAAAAGTCGTAATAAAAAAACGTTAAACAACAAGTTGAGTAAAATTTTAATACCCGGTTCTAATTATTCTTGATCCAGAGGACCCGAGAGCTGACCAAAGCTCTCTATCTTTCAGGCAATTCGCAAGAACCGATGAAGGACCCGTTGAACTCCCTTCCGAAGAAGGTCATGTCCTGAAGACATTCTCAGATTGACTCCGATTGGGTGATGAGTCGAGTCCTTTTTTTATGATTTTTTATGATTTTTTCTTTTTGTTTCAAGCTGTTAATATCTATGCTTTAGATCAATCTATCTTGAAAATATGATATAAATCTGGTTACGCACAAATTTATCCACAGCTTATACACTATGAAAAAAAGTTGATTTTTTTTGGGATTGAACCAGCTTCTACACAGTTTATTTTCCGGAATCAATCTAAATTTTCAAAAAAATTTTATAGAATCACAGAAAAAAGAATCAGATTCGTTCCCGATTCATATTGGATTCGACTCTGATTCCCTTGAATCTGACTCGCTTAGGCGTGATCCGGTGTCACAATTCAATCTTTTTGAGGGTGATTCTCTCGCGCTTTTAATCAGAGGCGACTTGAAGGCAAGTGGATTTTGCCGCTATATCATGAATATTTTGCAAGTTCAGCGCGGCGCTGGCTTTGCGTAGAGTGACCCATAGATTAGATCTGGAGCATCGCTCTGTCTTTATGTATAAATAACCATACTTATTGATGGTCATTATTGATTATCCGCAAAATCTGCACTGCGCTCATATATACAGCGCTTATATATGTAAGGGAGACACCATGGCTGATTCACAAAATATTTCCGAAGATACAACGCAGGAGTTTGTAAAAACGCAGGCTTATATAGGCGGTGTATGGGTGGATGCATTGGATGACAGCTCTTTTATTGTGCTTAACCCTGCAACTGGCGCAAAGATTGGGCATGTGCCCAATATGGGTACGGTTGATGCCGAAAATGCGGTTATGGCTGCGCATAAGGCTCTGCCGGAATGGAAGCGTAAAACAGCCAAAGAGCGCGCAAATATCCTGAAAGACTGGTACGCCCTTATTGTTGAGCATGCTGATGCTCTGGCGCTGCTTTTGACTATGGAGCAAGGAAAGCCGCTGGCTGAGGCCAAAGGAGAGATTCTTTACGGCGCGAGTTTCGTTGAATGGTTTGCCGAAGAAGCCAAACGCATGTATGGCGATACAATTCCAACGCATAAGTCAGATGCACGTGTGGTTGTAACGCGCGAAGCGATTGGCGTTGTTTCGGCTATAACGCCATGGAATTTCCCCAACGCTATGATCACACGTAAAGTGGCGCCGGCGCTGGCTGCTGGCTGTACGGTCGTTTTAAAGCCTGCTGAAGATACGCCGCTATCGGCGCTGGCTCTGGCTGTGCTAGCCCATAAAGCTGGTATTCCTGCCGGTGTATTGAATATTGTTACATGTGACAGGGGTAATGCCGCTGAAATAGGCAGGGTTCTTAGTACCCATCCGCTCATCCGTAAAATCTCTTTCACCGGATCAACGCAAATAGGCAAGCTTTTGATGAAGCAATCTGCGGATACTGTCAAAAAAGTATCGATGGAGCTGGGTGGTAATGCGCCGTTTATTGTTTTTGAAAGCGCGGATATCGATAAGGCTGTTGAAGGTGCGATGGCGTGTAAATACAGAAATGCGGGGCAAACCTGTGTGTGTGCGAACAGACTATATGTACAGGATACTATATATGACAGCTTCATTGAAAAGATGGCTGCTAAAATACGAGAACTTAAAGTGGGCGATGGCAGTGATGAGGGAACGCAGATTGGGCCGCTTATTAATGGTAAGGCTATTGATAAGGTGAAGTCCCATGTGAAAGATGCACTGGGTAAAGGGGCAAAGCTCGTGGAAGGTGGCGCAACGCATGAGGCGGGGGAGTTGTTCTTTCAGCCTACATTGCTTAGCAATATGAGCGCTGATATGTTTGTGAGCGCCGAAGAAACGTTTGGGCCGCTTGCTGGTGTATTTAAATTTTCTACAGAGGATGAAGTGATCGAATTGGCCAATGACACCCAATATGGTCTGGCGTCTTATTTTTATACGCGTGAGTTGGGGCAGGCCTTCCGTGTGGCCGAAGCACTGGAATATGGGATGGTGGCGATTAACGAACCGGTAGTTTCCGGAGAGGCTGTTCCGTTTGGCGGGGTAAAAGAATCCGGTATAGGCCGTGAAGGATCAAAATATGGGCTGGAAGATTTCACCGAATTAAAATATCTACTTATTGGTGGCTTATAATTTCTATTTATATGTGCTATGTGATTTTATCTTAAGTATCAATGGTTTACATAACAAAACCTTATGTGAAGACCATATGCTGGGTAAGTCTCTAATTTTATTAGAATATTGTATGTAACGCAGAGACAAACTCTTTTGACATAATATTTGACAAATTGATTAATTGAATGTTAAAACATGTTAAATTTTTATTAACGAATTTCAAATGAACGAATTATAGAGCATTCATCGACGAGAATGCTTTTTTAGTATGACCGGTGGCGGTTAATTTTCTTGAGGGAGAAAAAAAGATGGTAAATACAGTTGTTTCGCAGCCAGAAGCAGGAATCACAAACACGATTACTCTAGAAGAAGGATCAAATATTGTATTTGATTTTACGATGGATGATGTGCAATCGGTGGGCTCCACACCAGAAGGCCAGTTGATTTTGACCTTTTCTGATAACAACGTACTTATCATTGATAATTATAAAGACTTCGCAGGTTCCGGTTCTTCAGCTGCATTTGATGATGGTCAAATTTTACAATCCGAATTATATCTGGCTTCTACAAATTCCCTCACCACAATTGGCCAGCCATTATCCGGAGGAGTTGTTGAATACAATCTTGAAAGCGGCACGGATTACACAATTGAGTTTGACCCTTCACAGATTTCATCTGTGTCACAAGACGGCACAGTATTAATTCTAACGTTCAGCGATGGCGGTCAGATCGTATTCACGAACTTTGCCGATGCAATAGATGCCGGATTTGACGGCGAGTTTGTTGTTGACGGTAACGCCATTTCTATTGTTGAACTTGCCGATAGCCTTCGCATAGCCGAAGCAATTATCGAAGAGATGCAAGAGGATGGCACGCAAACAGATTTGGCCGCACAGATTGCCGCTGTTGAGCCGGCCTCAGGCGATGCAACAGCAGCCCAGCTTGCCAATATCGCACCTGCCGCAGGTACAGATGCAGGCGCAGCCCTTGATGGTCGTGGCGGTTTTGGTTTCCAAAGTAATGTTTCACCTGCTGGCCTGTCTCCGGTTCCGGCCATTGGCCCGATCGGCGAAACAGAGCTACAATTCGGTTTACCAGAAGGGCAG
>JAUILO010000192.1 GCA_030432775.1 Alphaproteobacteria bacterium | reverse complement strand
TTTTAATGAGACCGTTCAGACTGCCATCAACCGCAAACAACCTTTTTCTCAGGTGCAAGAACAGGTCGAATTATTACGCGCCGCCGGTATCGAAAATATAAATTTTGATCTCATTACCGGATTGCCAGAGCAGACTATTGATACCGTAAAAGAAACATTGGATCATGTTTTAAGGCTAAAACCATCGCGTATTGCAGTCTTTCCTTATGCTCACGTGCCATGGATGAAAAAGCATCAAAAATTGTTAGAGAAATATCATCTACCCGATACGCAAGAGCGTTTCGAGATGGGACAACTGATGCATAAAACTTTAATGGCTGAGGGATATAATGCAATCGGCATCGATCACTATGCTCTAAAAGCAGATGGATTAACGCAAGCGCAGAAAAGCGGAACGATGCGCCGAAACTTCCAAGGCTATACGGATGATCCGGCCAGAACAATACTCGGTTTCGGCCTGTCCGCTATCAGCCAATTTGAAAACGCCTATATCCAAAACACGACGGACGCGCCTTTATATAGAAAGCAGATAGAAGCCAGCGCGTTTCCCGCAGCTCGCAACTTGCGACTGAACAATGAAGACATGCGCCGCCGTCAGTTGATAGAACAGCTTATGTGCAACTTTATGATTGATTTCAGCGAGTTCAGAGATATTGATATCCCGCATGTAGCTCTTGCCCTTCTGGAACAGGACGGCATCATAAGAATAAATAAGAATAGTCTCCGGATTACAGAACAAGGAAAGCCTTTCGTTCGCGTTGTTGCATCCTGTTTCGATCCTTATTTCAAAAAAGAGAGCCGTCATCATGCAAAAGCTATTTGAACATCCGTTTCTGGGACGTGGGTTTCGCCCGTTCTTTTTTCTTGGCGCATTATACAGCGTTATCAGCCTAGCACTTTGGGGCGGTTTTTATGCCGGTCATGTTATGCCGCCTGATTTTATGCTTGATCCGGTATCCTGGCATGCCCACGAAATGCTTTACGGTTTTACCATGGCCATCGTTGCCGGTTTTCTTCTTACGGCTGTAGCCAACTGGACAGGCGGCGCGCCTGCACGTCAAATCCATTTGGCGGGATTGTGTTTATTATGGATTGCGGGACGCATCGTTTTGAATTTTGATGTGGGGTTGCCCACATGGGGCATTATTGCCGTAGAGGCTTCCTTCATTCCTGCATTAGCGGCATCGTTAGCAATTCCCTTGATCCGTAGCTGGAACAAGCGCAATTTCATTTTTCTGACCTTGTTGAGCGTTTTATTCGCCTGCGATCTATGGTTTATGCTGAGTGCGGATAAAACACCACTTTATGTCGCTCTGATGATGGTCCTTGTTATGGTTTCTCTGATTGGCGGACGCATTATTCCAGCCTTTACTGTTGCTGCATTGCGCCGAAAAAATATTCAGGCTTTTCAAACACCACAAATGAAAATGGATATTGCCGCGCTCGTGTCGCTGCTCGCCTTGACGTTATGTCTTGTTTTTGCAAAAGAAACGTTGTTGTTAACGCTGTGTGCGGGTATTTCGGCACTTATTCATGTCCTGCGGATACGCCATTATCATAGTTTAAAAACTCTTGATGACCCGATGCTCTGGATATTGCATGTAGGTTATTTATGGCTAGTGGTCGGCTTGGGCTTATTAGCGTTAACTGGCTTGAATATTCTGGCCATACAAATGGTTGTTCATGCTCTGACGGCCGGTTGTATTGGCTCTATGACACTTGGCATGATGTGCCGCGTTACGTTAGGGCACACAGGCCGCAATCTCACAGCCTCTAAACTCACAACAATAGCCTTTGTTTTAATGCAAGGCGCAGCTCTGATACGTGTTTTCGGGCCAATGATAAGTTCCGAATTTTATACAAACTGGATTGTTGGATCAGCAACGCTTTGGAGTATTTGCTTTCTTCTCTATTTAGGTGTCTACACACCAATGCTGGCAACTCCAAGACCAGATGGAAGAGAAGCCTAAAACTTCAACAAGGCTTCTCATTTGGAGAAATATCGCAAAAATCTGCCAAAGCTTCCATATCGGTAATCACAATGCGTTTTCCGTCAAGCTGTACACCGTAAGGTTCCAGCTTTCCAAGCGCGCGAGAAAATGTTTCCGGTTTAATATTCATCCGTGTAGAGATGACTGATTTATCGTAGGGCAGATCAACGATCCATCCTTCTTTCTCTTCTCGCCTTTTCCGGCAAAAGCGGATAAGGAAAGCGCCGATGCGCTGTGGTGCTGTCCGGGTGGTGACTTGTTCAAGCTGCTGCACCAGATAATGTTGCCGCGCGGCAATGGCGCCCAGCATCCGTAAGGCAAATTGGCTATCGTCTTCGATTTTTTGAACAAAAAAACTACGTGGTATTTCAATTAACGAAGTGTCATTCAACGCTTGTGCGTTAACCGGATAGGTTTTGGTATCGTTGAACACGGCGGCCTCGGCAAAAGATTCACCAGGGCCAAAAACGTGAATGATGACCTCTTCGCCTTCCTTAGATACACGATATAATTTTACCCATCCTTCAAGAATAATGAAGAAAGCATCGGCCTTATCACCCATAGCAAAAATATCGCGTCCTTTTGCATAGGTTTTCTTATGGCATTTATCTGCAAGAGCCCCAATTGCTTCGAGATCGACACTATGAAATAAAGTTGTTTTTTTTATAATATCTGTAGTGTTCATCGTTAATACTCTTATTTCATTTACAGTGGCGGATACGGAGTTATGCCGAACAAATACCCATGAAAACTATAAAGTAAAAGATATAGTAATAAACCTAAAATAATGCCTTTTATGTCAGATGCTGTGAATTGAAAACGTCCAGACCATAAAGAAGATGAACATAGAAGAACCGCATGAGTATTCTGAGCTAGTTCTTGCCACCTTTGTGCGCCCAATTCCCTTTTACGCTTTCTATCAATAATCTTAAGCCCCAATATAGAAAACACAGCAAAAATTCCGAACATAAGAGCCAGCGGATACTCCCCGTTCGGCACAATGTGAGAAGCCGACCACAGAAAAAATCCCCATAAAATCGGGTGACGGGTCAGTGCCACAATTAAACTCGGCTTTCCCGGATTAAAACCTTGTGTTCTTGCGGCTATGGATAGAGGGTTGGGAACAACAAAACCTGAGATAAGCAATACACATGCGAACGGCATTAGTATGTTGGGAACCCAATATAATGCATGTATCCAGGGCCATATTTGAATACGGGGCGCATTTTGCGCGGCAATCACCAACCAGGCAAGCAAACACAGGCTGAGCAAAGAATATATAAATAGATACGGCTTTTCACCCCACTTACACACCAGAAAGCTTCGCAAGCCCGAACGAGCGACTAAAGAATGTGAAGCTAGAAAAATAAGCAGCGCGAACCAAAAT
This sequence comes from Alphaproteobacteria bacterium, assembly GCA_030432775.1. Lineage (GTDB taxonomy): Bacteria > Pseudomonadota > Alphaproteobacteria > Micavibrionales > Micavibrionaceae > JASMHE01. Next base: position 254 of record JAUILO010000192.1, on the reverse strand, counting down.
TCCAAAATTTGTACTCCTCTTGATTCAGATCAAGTTCTTTCTTTTGGGTCTTTATCATACTGAAAATATAAAGATATGCCATGCTTGTTAAAGCTTGGTGGCTCTGAAGCCTTTATGACCTAAGTTCGCCAGCATCTGCCTTGGCGGATATGGCGTTCAGGCCGGGGTTATGTGTGGAAACGCCATGATCTCCCGTGTTTGGAAAGGAGTTAAAACATGACATTTGAGCCTGTTGCAGGCGAACCGCATCTGGC
>JAUILO010000191.1 GCA_030432775.1 Alphaproteobacteria bacterium | reverse complement strand
TTGCAAAGATATCCGCATTACGCTTCAGAAGGTCCAGTCTGGTTTCACCCGGTTTTTGGTTCACGCCAGCGGCGATCATAACGACCGATGATCCGGCCAAATCTTCGTATGATCCGGCTTTTATTTTTATCGGGTGACTAAAAGGGGCCGCGTGCATAATATCTTGCGCCTGCGCTTTTGCAAGTTTTTCGAAATGATCAACCAGTATAATCTCACGGCCAACACCTTGCATTAGGCAGGCATATGCGCTTGCTGAGCCGACAAAACCGCATCCGACCACTCCTATTTTCATAACTGGCATCTTTCTTGCTTATAATTACATAAAAAGGGCAAAAAAATTTGTTTATTTGCCTACAAGTGAATATATTATGCTTGTATAAAATATGAAAGGTTATCGGTATGAAAAACGGAAATTTTAGACATTTCGCGGTATTATCCGCACTTGTTGCCTTCCTTGGCTTTGGCGCGGTACAGGTTGGCGGCTTATGGAGTAACGATATGAACACGGCAATGACAAGTTCTCTTGCCTCTATATCTCCGGCTGCTGGCGACGAAAAAGCGATTAAAAAGGTGACATCTGTGAAGAAAACCGCTTCTGCCAGTAAGATTGGCGCAGAATTTTCGTTAATCGACCATAATGGTAATGCTGTAACAACTGCAGATTTTGCCGGGAAATATATGCTTGTTTTCTTCGGTTTCACCAATTGTCCCGATATTTGTCCGGCTGGTCTATCTAAAATAGCCAGTGCCGTGAAATCTTTAGGCCCTCAGGGAGAACAAATCCAGCCGGTCTTTATTACAATCGATCCAGAGCGTGACGGACCACAGGCGATGAAAGAATATGTTGGTATGTTTTTACCGAATATGATCGGTTTGACAGGCAGTAAAGAAGATCTGCAAAAGACACAGAATGGCTATAAGGTCTATTCTGAAAAGGCTGATAGTGACGATATGGGGGGGTACATGATGAACCACTCCGCTTATATTTATCTGATGGGTCGTGATGGCGAGTTTGTCACTGTATTTTCTTCTGATGATACGCCTGCTGAAATGGCTTGGGAGATTAAACGTATTCTTTCGGAAGAGAACGAAGGTTAGAGGTTTTTGATATTGTGCCCGTATGACGTGATCAATTATATTGATGGGGTCATATTGATATGGTGCAAGGAATTCCAAAACAAAAGAATATAAAACGGCTGTATGATTTGCTAAGCGGCAAATGAATATGGCCGTTTTGTTATTTTGGGGGACACAGATGTGTGCGGCAGTTTTATAGCTCGTCCTTGTCATCATCTTTGTTGCTGAAATCTTTTTTAATCCAGCGATAGGTAAAATACATGGCAACAAAACATAAAAAGGAAACCAGATTGATGATCACAACAAGGGCGATAATTGTCCATAGCGATAGGTTGTGCTTTAAAAACTCAAGAGAACCTTCATCGATAAAATGACTGCATACAAAGATAATCAAAATTGTAACGATAAAGATCGCGGTTATTTTGATGAGGCCGCGCCCCATATGTGGGCATATCTGTGGTTGTTTGTGGCTTTTTAGCATATTTTATATCAATAAGTGTAACATTTTTGCAAAAATGTTGCGGTGCATCGCATAAGCACTCTTAATTCCTATATAGAATCCGTATATGATTAAACCTAACGTATTCATTTGTCGGCCACCAGTGCTTTTCACCAAAAAGCCATAATTAAAAAAAAGGGAATGTGAACATGACTAATGTTGGATGGGATTCAATCAAAACGAGATTAAAGTATACGGCTTTATCCGTATTAGCTGCCGGGGCCTTCACAGGGTTTTCCGTACATGCAGTGCAAGCTTCGGGTTTTTATATTCAAGAACAATCAGTATCAGGCCTTGGTGCTTCTTACGCAGGGCAGGCGGCTATGCCACGGGATGCAAGTATTCTGTTCTACAACCCCGCCGGTATCACACATCTTAGCGGTCGTCAGGTTAACTTGAACGCAATTATGATTGCGCCTCACACAGACCTTGTTGATACAGGTACAACAATTACTGGTGGTGCTGTTCCGGCAAACGCTACAGATGGCGGCAACCCCGCACAGCCAACGCTTGTTCCAAGTGGTTATTTTGCAACACCGCTTACTGACGATAACAAGTTATGGGCCGGTATTGGCGTTTCAGCTCCATTTGGTTTTGGCGCACAATACAATAGAAACTCTTTTGCACGCTGGCTTTCTACAAAATCAGAGCTGGAGACAATTGATATTTCTCCGACAATTGCGTATCAGCCACATGAAAAAGTATCTATCGGTGTGTCGGCTATTATTGAACATGCTTATGCGAACCTGAAACAGTTTGCTGTTCTCAACCCTGCAGGACCGTTTGTTGAAGGCGAAGTGGGCGTTAAGGGCGATGACTGGAGCCTTGGTTACAATGTTGGTATTATGGTTGAGCCTTTTGATACAACACGCGTTGGTATCTCTTACCGCTCTAAAATCAAGCACACACTTGTTGGTGATCAAACAGCACTTGCAACATTCCCTGCAACAAAAGCAGATGCAAGTCTGACTATGCCTGATATGGCAACATTTGCGGTTGCACAAGAATTAGACGATAAATGGACATTGCTTGGTCAGGCTGTATGGACCGGCTGGAACAAGTTTGATCGTCTTACAACTTCACCGGATGATCCGGCAGGTCAGGTATTTGATTTGGTGTTTAACTACCAAACAACATGGGCTTTTTCTATCGGGGCTGAGTATGAGTGGAATGACCAATGGACATTCAGAACAGGTTACCAGTTCGACCAAACACCGACTACTGATGATTACAGAAGCACAATTAATCCCGACGGTGATAGAAATTGGTTCTCTGTTGGTGCGACATACAAGCTTGATGATGCATGGTCAGTCGATTTGGCTGCGACATATATTGATATTGAAGAGCAAGAGTTTAGCCAAACTCGTGGTGTTGCCAACATCAATGGTGAAACAGATGACGCATATGTGGGCATCGTTGGTGCTGCTGTGAACTTTAAGTTCTAAGCAATAACATTATTCATAAAATTTACTGAGTTTGTTGTTCTGGAAGGCTTTAATTAGTCTTCCAGAATTGCGTTGAGCTTCATGGCAAGACCCATCGATCCCTTGATTTTTAATTTACCCATCATGAAGGCAATATTCGGATCTTGCGTTCCGGCGACAATTGCTTTGAATGTATCAAGCTTTGTGATCAGTGTTAGGTCGGCCTCGTCATCGCTATCGGAAATTTCCGGAGGGTTTTGTGTCGCATCAATAAACACGATACCTTCGTCGCCAAAATCCAATTTGATCTTTGCGTTAATTGGTGGCGCGAATTGTAGTTTTTGTTTGATTTGGTCTGAAATGCTATCAAGCGACATGCTTTTTGACTCCGGTTGATTGAGTGTCTATCTGCCTCTATTTTAACAGAAAAAACGAATTATAGGGGAATATTATCAAGCAATCTTATGCCACCAATGCGTGCAACGCTTAAAAGGCGTAATGTATTTTTCATTGATGGCTCAATGGTTTTTAAGCCAACCGGCAGCAAGGTGTTCGCATCCCGCAATTCCAGATAATCGATGGTTTCAAAGCCGGAGGCAAGGATCATTAGTTTTGCTTGTTCAATGGTTGTTTGTATAT
>JAUILO010000190.1 GCA_030432775.1 Alphaproteobacteria bacterium | reverse complement strand
TTTACTCAAGATTAATCAGAATGAATTAGCCTTGCTTGTGCTGCGCAGCAGCACAATTGCCCCCCTATAATAACACGCAAAAAGTGTATAATGGAAATTGAGTTGTCATTTCTCGGGAGGTAATAAATGAGCAATAAACTTACAGAGATCAGAGAGAGCAGCGAATATAAAACGCTGATTTCCACACGATCCAAAATCAAATGGACACTGGCGACTCTTATGCTGTTTGTCTATTACGCCTTTATCATGGTCATTGCTTTTGAACCTGATTTATTCGGTACAAAAATTGGCGAAGGTCACACTACAATAGGCATTTTCATAGGGCTTGGGATCATTTTCTTCAGCTTTTTAATCACCGGTATATACGTGTATATCGCTAATAAAGTGCTAGAGCCGCTAACAAAACAACTTCATGACGCTGCGGGAGATCTTAAATGAGTGCGGATATTAACATTACAGCTATAAGCATGTTTGCCTTGTTCGTCGCATTGACTCTGGGCATCACATATTGGTCAGCAAAGCGCATGACCGGGACAAAGAATTTCTATTCCGCCGGAGGGAACATCACAGGTTTCCAAAACGGTTTGGCGATTGCCGGTGATTACATGTCCGCAGCCTCGTTCCTTGGTATTTCCGGGCTCGTGTTTGCCGCTGGATTTGATGGTCTTATTTACTCCATCGGCTTTTTGGTCGGCTGGCCTATTATCTTACTCTTAATTGCCGAACCGCTTCGTAACCTTGGAAAATTCACCTTTGCCGATGTGGCGTGTTATCGTTTACAGCAAAAACCCACTCGGATTTTATCAGCATGTGGCACACTGGCAACCGTGGCGCTATACCTGATTGCACAGATGGTGGGCGCGGGTAAGTTGATAGAAGTCCTATTTGGCTTGCAATACATGTATGCCGTCTTAATCGTCGGCATTTTGATGATGGTATATGTTACCTTTGGCGGTATGATCGCCACTACGTGGGTGCAAATTATCAAAGCCTGTTTGCTTTTATTCGGAGCAACAATTATTGCCGTATTGGTATTATTCCATTTTAACTTCAATATCGAAGAGCTATTTAGCGCAGCCATTGACATACATTCAAAGGGCGAATCCATCATGGAACCAGGCGGACTTGTATCCGACCCGATTTCTGCTATCTCGCTTGGCCTTGCATTGATGTTTGGCACTGCCGGTCTACCGCATATTCTGATGCGTTTCTTCACCGTACCAGATGCCAAAGAAGCACATAAATCTGTATTCTATGCAACAGGCTTTATCGGCTATTTCTATATCCTGACATTCATTATCGGCTTTGGTGCTATCGCACTATTGCTTGGTAATCCTGAATTTCTGGAAGACGGTAAGCTAATTGGCGGCAACAACATGGCGGCGATCCAGCTTGCAGATGCAGTTGGCGGAGATATGATGCTCGGCTTTATCTCTGCTGTTGCATTTGCGACCATTCTTGCTGTTGTATCCGGCTTGACTCTGGCTGGTGCCTCCGCTATTTCGCATGATTTATATGCCAATGTTTTCAGTGGCGGAAAGCACGATGAGAAAAAAGAACTCAAAATCTCTCGTTATGCAACGATAGGTCTAGGTATCGCAGCCATTGCACTCGGTATCATTTTCGAGAAGCAAAATGTTGCCTTTATGGTTGGTCTGGCCTTCGCGATTGCGGCTAGTGCCAATTTCCCGATCTTGTTCTTATCGATGTACTGGAAAAAGCTCACCACACGCGGTGCGGTTTACGGCGGCTCTATGGGCTTGCTGACAGCGATCATATTGGTAATTTTAGGACCGATTGTATGGGTTGATGTATTCGGAAATGAATCGCCAATATTCCCCTATAAATATCCGGCTCTATTTTCTATGAGTGTGGCGTTTATCAGTATCTGGGGATTCTCTATCACCGACAAATCCGAGCAAGCACAAAAAGAACGGGATGCTTTTGATATGCAGTATTTCCGTGCTCAAAGTGGTATCGGTGCAGAAAAAGCAGCCAAGCATTAAACCACTGTATAACTACAAAATATAAGGCCTGCACGCATGTGTAGGCCTTTTTCTATTATGGGCATTCTGATAAAGTTTCCTTATGTTTATTCAAGATCGATTCACTAAACAGGGGAAAGCACATATCATGTTCAACATATCAACAAAAACAATATTACTGACTACTGCCATTTGCGCATCACTCGGTTTTTCAGCAACTCCAGCCCTCGCCGTAACCGATGCAGAATTCGAGGCATTAAAAAACCAAATGAGCAGTTTTGCAGCAAAACTTGAAACCCTTGAAAGCGAGCAAACTGCCCTGCGTAAAGAAAACACAATACTCAAACAACAAAATGCAGCGCTACAAACAAAAAATACATCGCTTGAAAAGAACCTCAACCTTACAATGGATAATCTTGAAAGCCAAAAAATTTCCACCGATGCCGCGATAACGGCAACCAAATCACAAATCGAAAAACAATCGCAAGCCCTCGCCGAACAAGTCGCCGATATCAATCCGGCCGCGGGTGATGCCAAAGACGGCATGCTTATTCCGGGTACAGATACAAGGTTAAAACTTGGCGGATATGTGAAGATCGATGCCATTCATGACTTCAACGTCTCACGCGATGGAAACGGCGAGGATTTCGGCCTTTACGCAGCTATACCGCTTGATGGGTCGGCAGAGCAGGAAAAAGGCGGCAACACCCGCGTTCACGCACGCCAAACCCGTATCAACCTGACCGCGACAACCCCAACAGAATATGGCGACTTCAAAGTATTTCTGGAAGGTGATTTTCTTGCCAGTCAAGGCAGCCAGAATACGACCAACCGTGCCGATTTTGGCCTTCGTCACGCATATGGCGAGCTTGGTCCGTTTGTAGTCGGCCAGACATGGAGTAACTATATGGATCTTGCAGCATATCCTGACTCTCTAGATTTTCAGGGTGTATCCGGTAATACGCTCGTACGGCAGGGGCAAATCCGCTATACCCACAAACCGGATAACAGCATGAATAGTTACAGTATTGCCGTTGAAAACCCATCAACCGAATATCTTGACGACCCTGCTGGATCGGCATTTCTATCCGGTGTTGAAGAATATCCGGACGTCACAGCTAAAGCACGCTTTGTCGGCGATTTCGGCGAAGTCTCACTTAAAGGTGTGGCGCGCTGGCTCGAGGTTTATAACGCCAACACAGACAACTCCGATGATGATTTCGGCTACGCTGTTGCCGCATCCGGTAAAATCAAGGCCTATGACAAAGACGATTTTCGTTTCCAGCTCGCCTATGGTGAAGGCATTGGCCGCTATATCTACGATCTGGCCGCAGGCACACAAGCTGCCGGCTTTACTTCCAGCAACGATTCAATCGAAACAATTGAAGCATGGGGAGGTTATGTCGCCTATCGTCACTGGTGGAATGATGATCTGCGCTCCAGCATTATTGGCGGCACAACCCAGATTCTGGACAACCCTTCATTCCTGAACCCTGCCACAACCAACGAACACATATATTCTGCGCATGGTAACCTGATCTGGTCTGTAACAGACAAGATCGATATTGGCGGCGAGTATATTTTCGGTCGCCGTGAAACCGAAGATGGCAGCGAAGGTGAACTTCACCGTGCCCAGCTATCTGCAAAATACAGTTTCT
>JAUILO010000189.1 GCA_030432775.1 Alphaproteobacteria bacterium | reverse complement strand
ATTCCTGACCTGATGGGTATGGAAACTGTATTTGTCCATTGGGGCAAAGAAAGAGACCCGGCACCGAAAGGTACACAGATTCAGGTTGAGAAATTCACTTCCTATTTTGCGCCAAAGCCTTAAGATAAGCATACCGTAATCATTGCATCATAAGATTAGGCATTAGAATGAGTGATATAAATAAAGTCATCATTGCAGGCAGCATCAATATGGACTGCGTTGCCTCTGTCATATCCATCCCTCGCCCTGGCGAAACAGTATCGGGCAGTGCGCTCAATTATTACCCAGGTGGTAAAGGCGCAAACCAGGCCGTTGCGGCCGCCCGTCTTGATGCACAGACCTATATGATTGGCTGTATCGGCAATGATGGTTTCGGCGACACTTTAAGAGATTTCCTTTCACAACAAGGTATGAATATTGATGGTGTGCGCACATCGCAAACTCTACCAACCGGAACCGCTTTCATTACAGTAGACCAAGACGGCGAAAATGCCATTACAGTCATTGCCGGATCCAATAGCGAATTATCACCTGACGATATCAAACGTATCTCCATGACCGATGGCGATATACTGATTGCGCAAAACGAAACACCTATCCCAGTAACCGAAATATTCTTTAATGCGGGCAAGACTAATGGCGCCACAACAATTTATAACCCTGCCCCTGCAATAAAGGCGCCTCAATCCCTTTTGGCGCTGGCCGATATTATTATCGTCAATGAAACCGAGCCTGCCTTCTATGCGGGCGGAGCAGACGCGATAAAGAACATAGAAGACGCGCAAGAAAGTGAAATCTGCACGCTTGCCAAAACATTAATTCAGCGTGATGACCAGACCATCCTTGTCACTCTCGGATCAAAAGGCGCTGTTATCATCCAGAATGATGAAACAATCCGCATTGCCGGACAAAAAGTCACCGCCATTGACACAACCGGCGCCGGTGACTGTTTTGTGGGTGCGCTGGCCTGCGCCCTATCCAAAGGACTTGATATCACCAATGCTGCCCATTACGCAAACCAAGCAGCTGGCCTTGCCGTACAGAAAAACGGAGCAGGCGCAGGCATGCCTTACGCGTCCGAACTTCCTAAATTAAGCCATTCATAGACAATATTTGTTCAACGGCTTAGAGCAATTCAATATAATTGCTGATCAATCCAATATAAAATGTAAATGATGCCTAGTTGCCGCGTTTAAAATAAATCTCAAGATAATTTATTAGAGCGTTTTGCCCCAGCAGCGTTTTGCCCCAGCAGCGTTTTGCATAGACTGGCCGATCTCCGATTGGTCAAAATCATGATATGCCAGGCGCAGTTTCAGCAAATTCAGATTCTCGTAAGTTGGTGCCACCGAGATATTATCAACACCACTATCGAATAAACGCAGCGCCGTTTCATAATCTGCGGCCTGCCCGCCACAAATATCAATTTCGATCGATGGATTAACCTCTTTGGCAATAAAACTAACCTCTTCAATTTTCTTCCAGACATCAACCGTCAGGTTCTTATACGGATCAAAACCGTGTGTATCGGCATAATCGGCTCTGCGCGCTAGATCACCGCGTTGAATGTTGGTAATTTGCTGGGTCAGATCATTTGTTCCAAAGCTAATAAAATCACAATGTTTCACGATGGCTTCTGCGTTTGTGCAGCTTTCCAATGTCTCGATCATCACGCCAAATTGCATCGCCAGAGCGCCAATATCGATCTTTTGCGCCTCTTCCTCTACCATCGCCTTTACAGCCAGCACATCGGCCTCGGTTTTCACCGAAGGCATCATAATTTGTATGGTTGAATCCCGATCAGCAAAATCTTTATATTGCGTCAGAATAGCTCTGATCTGTGTGCGGTATAATTCCGGCCAGGCTTCCAAGGCATCGCCGCCATGTAATTCTGGCTTGCCGTATAAACGGCGAAATTCGCGCTGTTCTTCTTTACCCATTAACTCCGAAGGGTTTAAATCAAACAAACGTACTTTAACCGGCTTATCAAAATCCAGCTTATAAAACAGATCATTTAAATCATTTTCAATACGGTGCTGAAGCGCTTCATAATCAGCATCGCCTTTTTGCAGCATAACAGCGCGCAATGTTTCGGATTGCAACGGATTGCTGGCCGCCATTTGCTCGGAACGGATTAAACCAATTGCATCGGCTTTTTCAAGCAACGGGTTCAGCGCAGAATCTACATTCGCCTTTACGAGATGGTGTTTAACCTCACCATGATTTTTAAAGAAATCTTCAAAAGCGAACAAGATATTCACCACAGCGTTCCACGCAGCGCGTTCCTGAGTACTTATATTATTTCCGATATCGCGCCGCCCTTCATTCGGAGCAATTGAAATCTGCGATACGATATAATCTTCCAGCACAACACCATTGCCGTTTGCGCCGATAATGACTTCTTGTCCCTCTTCTATTTCCAAACCGTTAATCGTAACCGGCCCACCTTCGAAAAACGGTGGGTTCTCGGATTTGGCAAACTCGTTAAAATCACGGGATGTTGTTTTCTCGCCTTGCGGCATTAACCCAAAGACACCTGACACCAGATTTGCATCACATAAAAACTTCAAATGCGAAGCCAGATAGGGATCCGTCACAATTAAACCACCCAGAACACCTTCGCCCAAAAGCGGCACGACGGAAGGATCGTAGCTTTGCATTACCAATACCGGCCGTGATTTTTCATTTGCCGGCCAGTTTTCTACAGCTTCAACTGAGAACACAACCTTCCCTTTAACAGGCATACCCGAGTGATCATAAAAATACGCATCACAATCGGATATATTCTCGGCTTCCGAGCCCATACGGAATAAACCGGATTCAAGGGATGTACGAATATTTTCAATATAAGGACGCAGGCGGGACAACACCTCTTCCGGTGGCATATCAAGGTTTTCCCAATTATTGAGAATGCGTTCATTCGGCTCTTGCGCCTCTTCAGCCAAACGCTTTGTATAATTGTCCCTATGACCTAAAAATACATCTATACCGAATTGGTCATGCACAAGCTTGCGCAAAGCAAAGCTATAAGGCAGAAAACCGTCTTCATCCGGAGACTTGTTCTCCTTACCGTCTTTAATACGCGCAGCCAGCCATAAGACTTCGTCTTTGGTCACGATATTCGTCGAGACCCCATTATTCCACGCACCCAGTGTACTGGCCGCATGCGTTGCCATGCTTTCATCCATAGACAGGAAGTTAACCGGCGGCAAATCCGCGTCAGGGCGATATTTTCCAAACCATTCGATAATATCACGTCCCATGCTCGGGCCAGAACCATTCACATCCAAGATAAACGCATCCGGCGTTTGTGAGTGGTTATTTCTGATCTTTTTCAGATGCTTACTTAAATCTTCACCATCTTCAAACGACACCAATTCGATCTTATGACCGCGGGAAGCCAAGGCATCAACGATTTTCTTCATGTTTTTCTGCGTCATCTTGTCATCCTGCACCACCACCAATTTAAAATTGTTAGATCCTGTGCTAACGCTGCCAACTATGCGATTCCAGATTTTACCGAGCATTCTTATTCCCATATTAATCTAACGACATCATATAGGTTAAGACTTAAGCTAAAGTAAACAAAATCAAGGGGGGGGAGAAGTATTTTTATCTGGAAGAAAGTGGTGACCGCGCAGGGATTCGAACCCTGGACCTACT
>JAUILO010000027.1 GCA_030432775.1 Alphaproteobacteria bacterium | reverse complement strand
TAATTCCAGCAATAGAAAAACGTAAATCAGTCCCCTGCCCGATAATATGAACTTCGCTACCCTCGGCCATTCTTTTGACAAGCGGCTTCACCGCATCAGCCATAAACCCGTAATCAACCGAACAAACCTGCGTATAATATTCATTGGCCTCGTCACTGGTCATATTACAAGCCTGTGCAAATTCCGGCGTAGGCGCAGATGTTACGAGCCATCGCGTATTACGAACCCGCTCGCCAGTCATATCGCCCATTACATATTTTTTATATGCACCCAATTGCGCGGTCGAAACATTAATACGGCCTTCTTCGGCGTTATCATCAATACGGATATAACAATCCATCTCTTTCATCGTAGCAAGTTCTTGCGCGCCCTGTGCCTTCATATCATCAACATCCATCACTGGAATATCTTTATTCAAACGATCACTGCCACGATCAACAACATGCGCGATGCCGCCAAGCGCGCTGACCTTATCAGAACACGCATCGGCAATATCCTTGGCATAAGAGCCAATATATTCCACCCAAACCTTCTCGCCCGCCTGAACATTTAACACAGCGCGAATAAACTGGTCCGCCAGCTTTTCATTCTCTTTTTGATTCATCTTATATAACCTCCCGCACATTATTTTTCTGTTTAACTGGCATGTTCTTGCATACCGTTAAAAGTATATGAGACCGCCAGACGGATTATGTCAAGATGGACGGGTGTTTTGCTTTAAGCCGCCAAAGCCTGTGGCTCGGGACAGAATGGTAAATCAAGCGAATCCGCAACATTTTGATGCGTAATCTCGCCATAACATACATTAAGACCTTCACGCAGACCTCTATTGGCACGCAATGCATCTTTCCAGCCTTTATCAGCCAGTTCGATCGCGTATGGCAACACAGCATGATTAAGCGATAAAGCCGACGACAAAGCCACAGCACCCGGCATATTCGCCACACAGTAATGCACTACATTATCAATCGTATAGACCGGATCAGCATGCGTTGTCGGACGACTTGTTTCAAAACAGCCACCTTGGTCAATCGCAATATCAACCATCACTGTACCAGGCTGCATTGAAGAAAGCATATCCTTGCTTATGAGCTGCGGGGCGGCGGCACCAGGAATTAATACCGCGCCTATAATAAGATCACTTGTTTGTGAATAACGCTCAAGCGTATCAAGACTGGAATAAACTATTTTTGCCGAGGCTTGAAAATAATCATCAAGAAAACGCAAGCGATCATGATTCTTTTCCAAAATGGTTACATCTGCCCCCATACCCACCGCAACACGCGCAGCATTAAAACCGGATACACCGCCGCCAATAACCAAAACCTTGGCCGGCAGTACGCCAGGAACACCGCATATCAAACGGCCGGTGCCACCACAATGTTTTTGCAAATAATATGAACCAACCAATGATGATAAACGTCCGGCAATCTCGCTCATCGGCGCAAGCAATGGTAAACCTTTCCCGCCCGGGCCCGTTACCGTTTCATAAGCAATCGCCACACAGCCGGAATTAATAAGCGCTTTTGTTTGCTCAGGATCTGGCGCCAAATGCAAATAAGTGAACAACACCTGCCCCTCGCGCAACATCGCACATTCAGATTTCTGCGGCTCCTTAACCTTAATGATCATTTCAGATTCAGCAAAGATCTCTGCGGCGCTATCTCTGATCTGCGCACCTGCCTGTATGTAATCTTCATTGGTAAAATTAATGCCAAGACCACAGTCTTTTTCAACAATGATCGTATGACCATGTGAGACAAGCTCCTTCACAGAAGAAGGAACCAGCCCTACGCGATGTTCTTGTGATTTTATTTCTTTTGGACAACCGATAATCATAAAAGCCTCCCAGATTTTTGCGTTATCAACCAATCAGTCGTTATAGTAAGTGTAATCTTCTAATCTAATCCTCTAATGTCAAAAGCTGATCAGAAATATCAACACGAATACCCAGCATCAGATTATCTACGATTAGGCTCTTCTTACCGGCCTTTGGCAACATAATCTTTTCACGAGCACAATGTTTAATAAGAGATTCTTTCACCAATCTTTCAGGTGTAATGAACAACAGATTCTTCTCTGCACCCATCAGGCTTTTCTTCGCACAGGAAAACGCAACAACCGGCTCTTGAACACCATATTGATGCATGGCAGAACGTACGGAGCTAACCATATCGCCTCTGATTTGTGCAATTTCTCTGGAAGACCACACATTGTTCAAACGTAAAGAGCGAAAGTCTTTCGGCAGATCACTACCAAAAATATCTTTATCGGCCTCAATAGATCTTTGGGCTTCGGAAAAGTAAAATAGTATATCTCGTCTTTCAATTGGCATATAAACCTTGCTCGTTTTCTTTATTATTAGGAATCTATCTTGCCTTAACACAGAGCAGATTAAAACCATCATTTAGTAATAATCTTTCAAACAGCGAATATGGCAAATGAGGTAGATAAAGGTTGTGTAAAGAAAATGCAAGATAATAGTGCAACAAGTTAATCGTGCAATAAGTGGGGTAATGGTGGGCGATGACAGGCTTGAACTGCCGACCCCCTCGGTGTAAACGAGGTGCTCTCCCAACTGAGCTAATCGCCCCCACGAGATGAGACCATATGAGTATACGGTTCATTTAAAAAAATCAAGCCCATTTTCGCAAAGTTTTTTACCTTTCTCGACAAAGGGAAAAAATAAACACCCAGCCAAAACTCCTTAATACTTTAAAGCAGTTATAATAAGCCATATTCCAAAAAAATCATATAAACGACTCGCCGCTTACATACACTATCCAGCCGCTGCTAATACCCGGCCACGACCATCGGCAGGTGAATGATAATAACGATAAAAAAAGCACTGAACGCCGCGTCATAGCTACTATGATTAAATTTCATCCATAAAGAAACCGGCGGACATAAATGCTCGCCGGCTTGAATCTTTATTAGAGCTGAACAAAATTATTTGTTTACAGCTTCTTTCAGGTCTTTACCTGCTTTAAACTTAGGCTGTTTAGAAGCTGGAATGCTGATTTTTTCGCCTGTGCGTGGGTTACGACCAGTAGTCGCTGCACGTTTAGCAACAGAAAAAGTACCAAAACCAACTAGACGAACTTCGCCTCCGCCTTTTAGTGTACCTTTGATGCTTTCGAAAATAGCTTCAACAGCTGCTTGTGCTTTAGTTTTTGGAAGATCAGCTTTTTTGGCCACTTCACTTACGAGTTCTTGTTTGTTCAAGGTTGCCCCCATCGTTTGTGTTTAAGTAAATAAAAATCATTCCTTTTTCTTGACAAAATCAGGAATGACGTAAACCGATGATCTTTGTGCAAACGCACAGTGATCAACGCTTTACGTGAATCATATATACGATGATTTTTTAGAAGACTCAATGGTGAATCACGTCATCAGCCTTGTTTTCTGCACTTTTTGATGAAATTTGCTCAATTTCTTCGCTTTTTTCAACTATAAGTGGCTCCGGCATACGAATTAATGCATGAGAAAGTACTTCTTCAATCGTGTTCACAGGCACAATTTCCAAGCCCTTCTTCACTTTATCGGGAATCTCTGCAAGGTCTTTTTCATTATCTTTAGGAATAAGTACCTTCTTTATACCGCCGCGAAGCGCTGCAAGCAGCTTTTCTTTTAAACCGCCAATACCTGTGACATAACCACGAAGGTTAATTTCACCTGTCATCGCAATATCACGACGCACCTCAATTCCGGTTAACGCAGAAATAATAGCCGTTGTCATTGCCGCACCTGCAGACGGTCCATCTTTCGGTGTCGCCCCTTCGGGTACGTGAACATGAATACTCAATGTCTTGAGAATCTCGTAATCAATACCAAACTGTGCTGCTCTTGATTTTGTCAACATCTCGGCCACGGTAATAGATTCTTTCATGACATCACGAATATTACCCGTTGTTGTCACCTTGCCATCTTTACCAGGCATTGAAACAGCCTCAATCGATAACAAATCACCACCGGTTTGCGTATAAGCAAGACCATTCACAATACCAATGCGATCCTGTTCTTCAATCTCGCCATAACGGTAACGACGGACACCTGCGTATTTATCAAGGTTACGCGGCGTAATACGGATACGCTTTTTACCCTTCATCAAAATATCTTTGATGGATTTACGGCATAGATTGGCAATTTCACGTTCCAAATTACGAACGCCCGCCTCTCTTGTGTAGTAACGGATCAAATCACGTATAGCATCATCATTCATGCTAAACTCGCCCTTACGCAGGCCAGCACCTTCCATACTTTTATCAAGCAAATGCTTCTTGGTTATCTGAAGTTTTTCATCTTCTGTGTAACCAGCAATGCGGATCACTTCCATACGGTCAAGCAATGGACGTGGCATCGTGCTTAAATCATTGGCTGTACAAACGAACATGACTTCGGATAAATCATAATCAAGCTCCATATAATGATCCTGAAACTTGTCATTTTGCTCCGGATCAAGCACCTCAAGAAGCGCAGAACTTGGGTCACCGCGCCAATCAGAACCTAGCTTGTCAATCTCATCCAGCAAGAATAAGGCATTGACAGACTTAGCCTTCTTCATGCCCTGAATAACCTTACCAGGCATCGCTCCAATATATGTACGTCTATGACCACGAATCTCACTTTCATCACGCACGCCGCCCAAAGACATGCGCACGAAATTACGGTTTGTAGCCGCAGCAATAGACTTACCAAGTGATGTTTTACCAACACCGGGCGGCCCAACAAGACACAAGATAGGTCCTTTGACCTTCTTGGTACGTGTTTGAACGGCTAAATACTCAAGAATTCTCTCTTTAACTTTCTTTAAGCCGTAATGATCAACATCAAGAACCTTCTTAGCCGCCTTGATATCGCTCTTCACACGTGAACGCTTTTTCCACGGCACGGCAACAATCCAGTCCAGATAATTACGAACAACTGTTGCCTCTGCAGACATCGGAGACATTTGACGAAGCTTTTTAAGCTCTGTCTCTGCTTTTTCCAGTGCCTCTTGTGGCAATTTGGCTTCTTCGATTTTCTTCTGCAACGCGTCCAGCTCGTCATAACCGTCGCCGGATTCGCCAAGCTCTTTTTGAATAGCCTTCATTTGCTCATTCAAATAATACTCGCGCTGTGTTTTTTCCATCTGGCGCTTCACACGATTACGCACGCGTTTTTCAATTTGCAGAACGCCAATTTCGCCTTCCATCAACGCATAAATCTTTTCAAGGCGCTCCGCACTATTTGAAAGCTCAAGCAATTCCTGTTTCTGATCAATCTTAAGCGCTAGATGCGCGGCAATTGTATCAGCCAGCTTTTGTGGCTCCTCAATCTGGTTTATTGAAACAATCACCTCAGGCGGTATTTTCTTATTCAACTTCACATACTGTTCAAACTGTGACGCCACTGCACGTGCCAGAGCTTCAAGCTCTTCATTCACAGGTGTCTGATCAATAATGTCATCGCAATTCGCCTCAACAAATTCAAGATTATCGATGATGTGATTAATTTTAACACGCTTCTCACCTTCAACCAGCACCTTAACCGTGCCATCTGGAAGCTTTAAAAGCTGCAGGATCTTGCCAACCGTACCGATACTGTACAAATCATCGGCGGTTGGATCATCTACTGTTGATTCTTTTTGGGTCACAAGCAGGATCTGTTTACTTTCCTGCATCACATTTTCTAATGCTTTTACCGATTTCTCACGTCCGACAAATAGCGGAACGATCATATGCGGGAACACAACGGTATCACGCAAAGGCAAGACTGGTAATGTTTCTGATTTATTCGAAGAAGATAACCCGATCATAAATATCTCTCATATCTTAGTAACGTACGTAACGATGTACTATCTGTTATACGGCTATAATTAAACAAACCGCCCTTTTTCCATTGTTGAGTGTCTCACGATTTTATTAACACACTCTTTCATTTTAATCGCTTTTAGGAATTAATTTCATATACATGAAATGGGGCGCATCTCCGCAGTAATCAAGACTCATGCAGCACTTTCATTAAAAAAACAAAAACAGGATAAATAAAAGTAACTGTGAGTCTATAACTCACTCGATATTACTTCTTACCCTTTTTATCGTCTTCTTCGGCGATTTCAGATTTAAATTTCACAACAGTATCAATCAGACCAAATTTCTTGGCTTCTTCAGCAGACATGAAATTATCGCGATCCATCGCTTTTTCAATGTCGGAAAGCTTCTGACCTGTGTGCTTAACGTAAATATTATTCAGGTTTTCACGCAAACGAAGAATTTCGCGCGCCTGAATTTCAATATCACTAGCCTGCCCCTGCGCACCGCCACTTGGCTGGTGAATCATGATACGTGAATTTGGCAATGAAAAACGCTTGTCTTTAGCACCGGCAGCAAGAAGCAATGAGCCCATTGATGCAGCCTGACCAATACAAACAGTCGAAACATCAGGCTTGATGTACTGCATTGTATCATACATAGACATGCCGGAGGTCACGACACCACCCGGTGAGTTAATGTAAAAGGCAATATCTTTATTCGGATTTTCAGATTCCAAGAACAATAGCTGCGCGTTAATAAGTGCGGCAACCTGATCATGAACCTGACCAGTTAAAAAGATAATCCGTTCTTTTAAAAGTCTTGAATAAATATCGTAAGAGCGTTCCCCGCGGTTTGTTTGCTCAACAACCATAGGAACCAATGTATTCATGTAAAGGTCAAGCGGATCACGTTCTGTCATAATTATACCAATTTCTTCTTTATTAAGTTACGGGTTTTGTATTCGATTACTCGTTAGCTTCATCATTGAATCAAAAGCTAAGTTATAAGCTAACTTGCACAGCCACCAAGTTCAAGCAAGAACACTATCTTCATCAACACTTTATTCCAAAAATGTGGAGTATACGCACGCAGATTGAGATATGTGCCCTATTGAACAACGGAGCAAACAGCCAACAAAAAACGGCACAGAGATATCTCTATACCGTTTTTATGAATTCGTTCTATGACTGTAAGAAAATTATTTCTTCGCAGCAGATTTCTCTTTGCTCTCTGACTTCTTCGCAGCAGACTTTTTAGCTGTTGACGCCTTTTTAGCCGCTGGCTTCTTCGCCGGAGCTTTATCATCAGAAGCTTTTTTCGCTGCTGGTTTCTTCGCAGTAGAAGACTTCGCTTTTGTAGTTTTTTTCGAAGATTTATCTTCATATGGCTCTTCGTCTTCAGCTGTCAAAGTTGCAAGATCAACTTCTTTTTCTGTGATGTCGGCCATTTCAAGAATGAAATCAACAACTTTATCTTCAAATACAGGGGCACGTAGCGCCTCTAGAGCCTGTTGGTTGCTCTTGTAGTATTCAAATACCTGTGCTTCCTGACCAGGGTACTTTTGCGCCTCTTGAATTACTGCTCTCTGTAATTCGTGGTCATTGATTTGAATATTATTGGCGTTACCAACTTCAGACAAGATCACGCCCAGCTTCACTCGTCGTTTCGCAATTGCGTACAGCTCGTCTTTTTCCTCATCGGAAAGTTCAAGCTCGCCATCTACAACTTTTTCTGCATTCTCCATAGAGATTTGCTGCTTAATTGTCTGAAATTCCATATCATGCATGCCTGCTGGCACGTCAAAATCATGTTTTTCATCAAGCAAATCAAGCAAGCTACGCTTGATTTTCATGCGGCTGTATTGATCATACTCATTCTGCAACTGGCCCTTAACAGCCTCAAGAAGCGCAGCCTTATCTTCAAGGCCAAGTTTCTTCGCAAACTCATCATCAATTTCCGCAGCTTTCTTCTCGTGAATTTCGTGAACAACAACATCAAAAATCGCTGCCTGTCCGGCGAGATGCTCGGCCTGATATTGATCAGGGAATTTAACTTCCACAGCAACTTCGTCACCGGCTTTTTTACCGATAAGCTGCTCTTCAAAACCAGGAATAAACTGACCACTGCCAAGTTCAAGCATATGCCCTTCGGCCTTCATGCCATCATGGTGAACATCATCGGCTTTTGTCCGTCCGTCAAAATCAATCTTAACAATGTCGCCTTCTTTAGCAGCGCGTTTTGTTGTAACGATTTCAGAAGATGAATACCCCTGTGCAACACGGCTTAATGCTTCTTCAACTGCATCGCCACCAGGCACTGTTACCAAACGGTCCAATTTAATTGTTTTCAGGTCTACAACATCCACAGTAGGAATAACTTCAAATTCAATTGTGTATGTCAGATCTTTGTCTTCGTCGAATTGCGTGACTTCGATCTTTGGCTGCATAGCAGGTCTTAGACCTTTTTCGCTTAGCGCTTTAACAGAAGAATCGTTCACTGCTTTTTCAAGCACTTCACCGAGAATAGATTTACCGTATCTCTGTCTCATAATCGCAACAGGTACTTTACCAGCTCTGAATCCAGGTAGCTTTGCAGTTTTGGCATATTCCTCCAGTTTGCTATTAAGCTGCGCATCAATTTCTGTTTGCTCAACTGTAATCTCGAAAGAGTAATTTAGACCTTCTTGCTTTAGTTCTTTTACCTGCATGCTGTTCTCTATAGTGCTTTCGTAAAATTATGGTGCGGATGGAGGGACTTGAACCCCCACGAGCAAAGCTCACCAGAACCTAAATCTGGCGCGTCTACCAATTTCGCCACATCCGCAGTTTAAAAATAACTGAGCAATTGAATTACAGCATTTGCAGGAAATATCAAGTCATTTTACGTGATTTTTCGCAAAATTCTTGGAATTCCTTCAATTATATCCGGAGAAGTAAGCCCAGGGCCGTATTTTAGCGCAGATTCTCCGTGGATCCACACACCGGCACAGGCACTTTTAAACACGCCCATGCCCTGCGCGCACAATGATGCGATAATACCAGCCAGAACATCACCGCTTCCTGCTGTCGCCAGCCAAGGGCTCGCATGCGTATTCACAACAACCTTACTTCCATCATATATACCGGCCACGTTACTACCTTCAATGGAACCACCGGCAATGGAACTGGCCTGCGCATTGCCAATGTTGACCGCAGATGCCGCGCCAATAACTGTATCTGCGCCTTTATATAAAATATTTGCGCCGGTCAGCCGCACAGCCTGCACAACTTTATCAATCTTCGTGCCTTCAAGTCCGGGGAATATACGTGCAAACTCACCATCATGCGGCGTTAAAATACATTTAGCATGTAAAGCACTATGCATCTCGTCGCTGCGACCTTCAAAACAGCTTAAACCATCTGCATCCAGCACTGTGATTTTATTCCGCGACAACACATCCAAAATCATATCACACAGACCATCCTTATCGGCAAGCCCTGCCCCTGGCCCGATCACAACAACATTCCGGCGCTCGTCTTCAATATGTTTTGAAAATGCAGAAAGCGCGTCATATTGCTCTACCATAATATGGGGCTGCTCAACCTTATATATAGATGCACTATCACGCGCTGTTACTATTGTGCATAATCCTGCGCCCATCTTCATCGAAGCTTGCGCGCTCATACGCGCAGCACCGGTCATCTGCGTGCCGCCAAGTACAACAACATGTCCGTTTTTATATTTGTGGTCGCCTGATGTTTTATGCGGAAATTTTTCAATCCATAGCTCTTGTTCATTCTCAAGCGCGCTAAACACATGAACATGTTTAGTCTCGCCATGAATCTGACCGGCAGATTCACTATCAACTTCACTATTCAACTCACAGGTCAATACGCCGGGATCAATCCCGATATCATGAATAAAAACCTCACCGCAAACAGGCATAGAAGGCATCAGGACATGGCCGAGCTTCTTGCGAAAGAATGTGACGGTTTTTTCTGCATGCAGCACATATTCATCTATCTCGCCGGTATTGCCATTAACCCCGCTCGGAATATCAACTGCAACCACAGGCCATTTATGTTCGCGAATCTGTTCGAATATTTTATGTACTTTACTGCCAATAGATTTGGATAAACCTGTACCGAATACAGCATCGATGACAACGACTTTATCATGTTCATCATATTCGGGGAGCTTTTTGAACCCCAGCACCTTGCCCTCTTGCCCCTTTACCCAGTCCTGCACAGCCATAGAAGCATCATTTTTATAGCGTCCCTTGGAAATAAGCGCCATAACATCAACGCTAACACCCATTTCCTTTAAAAAACGTGCGGCAACAAAACCATCCCCACCATTATTGCCGGGGCCACACAATATAAGAACTTTATAAGAGGGGTAATTACTATGCACAACATTGGCTACAGCCTGCCCTGCTGATGTCATTAAATCATAACCGCTAACACCATCGTCCATTGCTGCATGTTCTGCGGCAATCATCTGTGCATTATTTAATAAAGCAGAAGGAAAATCTGTCTGATCCGAAGAATCATCATCGACCGAGCGAATAATATTTAAAAGCATAAGAGCCTACTTCTTTACTAAAAGCCCAAACGGACTTTATGATTAAGGCCTATACCTAACCGTTTGATGGGGCGGCTGACGGGGTTTGAACCCGCGACAGCTCGGACCACAACCGAGTGCTCTACCACTGAGCTACAGCCGCCACACTGTAAACGTATTCAAGGCCGCTTTTGTGCCATTATATTAGGTACTACGTCAAGCACACAATATTAAAAATTATTACAAAATGATATTTACGTTTATAACCATCAATGATAACTCTATTTAAACGCATGACTGATATGCATTTTTAGAATGTGTGCAATGCAGCTATTTTGTAGTACTTCAGTATAAATAAGTACACTGAAATAGCACGCTAAAAACTTAAAACTAACTAGCAAGGGTAGCATAAAGATGTCTAAACAAGACTTAAAATTCAAGAATGTCGCAGAATTCCTAAAGGCAATCGATGAGAACAACATCGAATATGTCGATTTCAACTTCACCGATGTCAAAGGTAAGTTACAACACACAGCACAGCACGTAGACACAATCGATAAAGATTTGATGGAAGAAGGTATCTACTTTGATGGTTCTTCTATTGCTGGCTGGAAATCAATCAACGAATCTGACATGCGCTTGCAGCCTGATGTTGGTCAATGTCATATTGACCCATTCTCAGCACAACCTACTATGAAAATTTTCTGTGATGTGGTTGAACCATCAACAAACAAAGCCTACCACCGTGATCCACGTTCGATCTCAAAAGCCGCGGAAGCATACCTGAAATCAACAGGTCTTGCAGACACAGCTTACTTCGGCCCGGAAGCCGAGTTCTTCATTTTTGATGACGTCCAGATCAATGTTTCAATGAACCATGTTGGTTACAAAGTTGACAGTGAAGAAGGCCCATATAACTCAGGTACGGAATATGAAGGCGGCAACCTTGGCCACCATCCTGCAGTAAAAGGTGGTTACTTCCCTGAAGCTCCGGTTGATAAACTTTCAGACATCCGTGCGGAAATGTTGACAGTTCTTCGCTCCGTCGGCGTTCCCGTTGAAAAACACCACCACGAAGTGGCACCAAGCCAGTGTGAACTTGGCGTGAAGTTTTCAACACTTACAGAGTGTGCTGATAACATGCAGCTATACAAACACGTTGTTCATAACGTCGCGCATTCTTACGGTAAAACAGCAACATTCCTACCAAAGCCGATTTACGGCGATAACGGTTCAGGCATGCACGTTCACCAATCACTATTTAAAGGCGGCAAGCCGTTATTTGCTGGCGACCAATATGCCGATCTTTCTGAAATGTGTCTTTACTACATTGGTGGTATCATCAAGCACGCAAAATCATTGAACGCGTTCACAAACGCTTCAACAAACAGCTATAAACGTCTGGTACCTGGCTTTGAAGCACCTGTTATTCTTGCATACTCTGCACGTAACAGATCAGCATCATGCCGTATTCCTTACGCATTATCACCAAAAGCAAAACGTGTTGAGGTTCGTTTCCCTGATGCCACAGCCAACCCGTATCTCGCATTCTCTGCAATGTTGATGGCCGGCCTTGACGGTATCGAGAACAAAATTCACCCAGGTGAAGCAATGGATCAAAACCTATACGAACTTCCAGAAGAAGAACTAAGAGGCATTCCAACAGTTTGTGGATCATTCAGAGAGGCTCTTGAATCACTTCAAGCTGATCATGAATACCTGCTTAAAGGTGACGTATTCTCAACAGACATGATTGAAGGTTACATTGACCTGAAACTAGGCGAGGTCGAAGCATATGAAACTATGCCTCACCCAATCGAATACCAAATGTACTACTCTTCATAATTCAAATCATAATTCCAAATGATGAACAAATAGAAAGGCCGGATGAAATTCCGGCCTTTTTTATACTTAGATCTGTTGTAATTTCAAATGCGGTGATATTTTATTCAGACAGCTATTCAGCTTTTATCTCTCTAGGCATTCCCTAGACATTTATAGCATTTATAGCACTGCGACTATTTATATACGGAAACTCTCAAGCAATATCTTATAGGCCTCGATATTACGCGACCATGTAAAGAAATCAGTGTTTCTGTTCGGGGTAATCATTGTCACAATATAGTAATAGTTTTCTTCGGCCAGAATAGCGAGCCAGAACTCATGCGTGACAGTCTTGTAATTCTTATAGACCGCCTCGTAAATCTCGACCTTGTGATAATAAATATGGGGCTTATATTCAAAATCATCGGATTCGCCAATCAGATTCCCCACCTTGATGTCACGCTTTGCGACCGATTCTAAAATCTCATTCACTTCCTCGCGCAGGGTTGTTTCAGATTCTACGGAAACAATATCAACAAAAATCTCGCCCGCAACGCCTTGGTCATTCTTATCAGCCTGAAATATACGCACTTCCATGCCGTCTAGACCGTAAACATTTGGTGTTGCCAGTCTCCAGTCTTCCGGATAATCAAACTGCACCACATCAAAATATTGGTATGTATCGGTTACATCCAACTTCATTTTAACTGGATTCTTAAGCTCGAAAGACTGCACCACTTTTTGCTGCATGAAACGCTCTTCCGCCCAGCGTGTATCCGGCATTGTATATGTCGCCATGATTACGCGATTACCGTTAATGAAAAAACGTGATCTGGCAATGTAAGATCTGTCCTTATTTACATACACATAAAGGGTTTCTACCTCGGAATCAGACACAACCGTTAAAGCCTGCATGTTATAGCCACTCTGCAAAATATACTGGAAGAACCAGTTACGTGCTGTGGTTTCATATTCCAGCTCTAGCGCTTTGACCTCGAAACGACTGGAAAAAATCCCCTTGGTCGGGTCAATGAACTCGCTAACAATAGTAAAAATTTTGGTGTTAAAGTTCTGATTATCGCTCCAACCTTCCTCGCCCAGCTCCCGCTCGGTCAGATTAAGCCATTCTTTGGAGATACGTACATCAAACTCAAGCTGCTCGTCATTATAAGGAACAACATTGATGACCTTTGATATCTTGTCAAAATCATATTCGCCTTCATCGCTATAATCAGGAACCTCTTTCAAGGAACTCATATCATAGCCCTGCGCCCTCACAAGCGACGGCAAAACAGCAATAGAAAGCATGATAGCCATAAAGCACACCACATGAATGCTCAGACCATAAAACCTCTTGCCAATCTTAGATTGGAATTGGTGATCGATTTTCATCAACTGCGACATAACTAAACAACCCTTCTGTTACCTTTTCGTATGCTTCCTTCGCATTGATGAAAACATAACTCTCTACCCTTAGTGTAACAGATGTTCGTCCTTTTTTAACTACTTCTGTTAAGAAAGTGACCTGATTTCCGATAAAAACAGGGTTATAAAAGACCATATCTTCAATCCCGACCGTTACGACCCTTTTATTAGCAAAATCAGAGGCTTGCATTAATCCGGCCAAATCCATTTGTGACAAAATCCAGCCCCCGAATATATCCCCCAGATAATTTGTATCCCGTGGCAACGGTACAGTTTTTAGGGCAATTTCCTTACCCTTGTTCAGTTCCTGAACCATCTGTTCTTTTGTCAGTGTCGGATTTAAAGTGTCATTATTCTGGCGGCCTTTCGGTGTATAACCGGGGGTAATTTCAATTTCCGGACGCTTGGTAATAAGAACAGGATCTCTGTTTTCATCGGTATGAACAAATGTAAACACAGCTTCGGTGACCTTTATGCGCTCCTTGCTGCCCCTTCGATGCGCCCATGCGGCAATTCCAATAGTCAATGAACTCGACCCGACCCGCAGATATTCGCCATAGATACTGACCTCGTCACTGACGAATATCGGCTGATGAAAGGACATCGCATTCAACGCAACCGTCACTGTTCGTCCATTGGTGTAGTTATAGGCATGTTTACCGCCTGCCAGATCCATCTGTGACATGATCCAGCCAGCACTAACATAATTTTCTGCAATTGTATCCGAGGGCATAGGAATGCTACGTAGAACGGGTTCGTCTTTATCTATATTCATTGTGAGTCTTAGCTGTCATTATTAAATGAATGGTTTTATTTCGGCTATATCCAGTCTATATATAAACTATAAAAGATATACCCCTGAGGATATTAATAGAGAACACATTGCGGCTAGATCCGCAATATTAAAGAGTATTTAGCCGCGTCCAGGATATAAAATAAAACATGTCAGACTTATTTGCATCACAACCAAACAATCCCAGTAACGACCCCGAGAACGATAGCAAAGCCGATAACGATAAACAGGCTAACACCGAAGCAAAGGCTCTCAAACCGACAACACCGCCAAAAAGCGCTACATCTGCGCCAATTGCAAGCTCACAAAGTTATGATGCGGCGGATATCGAAGTTCTCGAAGGTCTGGAGCCTGTCCGTAAAAGACCAGGCATGTATATTGGCGGTACAGACGAAAAAGCACTTCATCATTTGGTCGGCGAGGTTCTGGATAACGCCATGGATGAGGCCGTTGCAAACCATGCCGATCGTATCGAGATCGAATTACTTGATAATTACGGCATTAAAATTTCCGATAATGGCCGTGGTATTCCTGTCAGCGAGCATCCTAAATACCCTGGAAAATCAGCACTGGAAGTTATTTTGACGACGCTGCACTCGGGCGGTAAATTCAGCGGCAAAGCATATGAAACATCCGGTGGTTTGCATGGTGTTGGTATCTCTGTTGTGAATGCATTATCCGATGAAATGTGGGTCGAGGTCGCCCGTGATAAAAACCTATATAAGCAAAGCTTCTCCCGCGGCCTTCCAACAACAAAACTCGAACACCTCGGCGCGGTAAGCAACCGCCGCGGTACGACTGTTTATTTCCACCCTGATCCTGAGATCTTTGGTGAAGTTGCCCATTTAAAGCCGGCATGGCTTTATCAAATGGCACGTTCAAAGGCTTATTTGTTCCGCGGTGTCGAGATCAGATGGAAGTGTCCTGCTTCGCTATTGCTTCCTGAATCAAAAGTTGAAACAGAGAAAGTATTCAAATTTCCCAATGGCTTACTTGACTTCCTTAATCGTTCACTTAAAGACAGAGAGACCGTGAACAAGGTCGCATTTCATGGTCAGGCCGACCTGCCGGATAATGAAGGACGCGTCGAATTTGCGATTACATGGCCATATAACGCCGAAGGGTTTTCACATTCTTATTGTAATACCATCCCGACCCCTATGGGTGGAACCCACGAGCAAGGCTTACGCAGCGCCTTATCAAAAGGGCTAAGAGCATATGGAGATATGGTCGGCAATAAGAAAACCAGTATGATTACTGCCGATGATGTCATGGCAAGTGCCGCCATATTGATATCTGTATTCATCAAAGATCCACAATTTCAGGGACAAACCAAAGAAAAGCTGGCCTCTGCGCAAGTCACACGCTGGGTTGATCTCGCCATACGTGATCATTTTGATCACTGGCTATCTAGCGATCCAGCATCAAGCGAGCAATTACTCGGCCATGTTATTTCCATCGCTGAAGAACGTAAAAAAAGTCGCGAGAGCAAATCACTGGCGCGTAAATCAGCCACGCGCAGATTACGCCTGCCCGGCAAACTGACAGATTGTTCAACCAGTGAGGCTGACGATACAGAATTATTCCTTGTCGAAGGTGATAGTGCGGGCGGATCCGCCAAACAGGCTCGTGACAGAAAAACCCAAGCTGTACTACCACTGCGCGGCAAAATTTTGAATGTGGTCAGCGCCACAGCCGATAAGATTCGCGGCAATCAGGAAATTCAAGATATGACGCAGGCGCTTGGCACTGGAATCGGTAAAGATTTTGACCTTAAAAAGCTACGGTATGAACGTATTATTATCATGACTGATGCTGATGTTGATGGCGCGCATATTGCAGCCCTTCTCGTCACGTTCTTCTTCACACAAATGAAACCGCTTATAGAAAACGGCCATTTATATCTGGCCCAGCCACCGCTTTACCGACTTAGTGCAGGTAACGTAAGTGAATACGCCATGGATGATGCCCATAAAGATGCGCTGATGGAGAGTGTTTTCAAAAAGAATTCGAAAGTCGATGTATCGCGTTTTAAGGGGCTTGGTGAAATGCCTGCAAAACAACTGCGTGAGACTACAATGCAACCGGATACACGTACGCTCATTCGTGTAACTTTACCGGACGCAATGGCAGCACTTGGCATTACCGAGGACCTTGAATCAGATGGTCATAGTGCAGCAGCCCACACAAAGGCGCAAGCAACAGCCCAAATCAATGACCTTGTTGACCGCCTTATGGGTAAAAACGCCGATGCGAGATATCAATTCATTCAGGAGAATGCCGAATTCGTCAAAGATATTGATGTTTAAAGGCAAGAGAACTGTTCCAGCATGTTCACGATTAAAAATATAGCGCTATTTTGTATCTCCGCTTTGGTTGTCATGGCTCTCGTGCTTTTCATACGCTATCCGCATCTAGAAAAACGTTATATCCGAACCATTCTGGAAAGAAACGGTATACAGGTCAGTTCTATAGCTGATATCGAACATGCAGACGGGAAGACCATCATTTCCCGCGTTGATCTCGACCCGAACCAGTTCAGCTATATTACCGGCCTTGAATATGAACTAAGCCGCTTGAAAGCATTACGCAGCACGCCGCCGAAAAGACTTAAAATCAATGATGTCACCCTAACAGCTGAGATCAATCACAACTGGCAGCTTGATATGACGGGCTGGAAACCAAGAGTGTCAAAGATACTGCCTTTTGAAGAGCTGTTTTTAGAACATGGTCAGATCGATATCGCAACACGCTGGGGCGGGATTCGTTTGGAAACAAAAGGAAAATTTCATAAATCCCAAGACAATCAAACCAATTTTGTAGGTATTTTATGGGCAGTTCAAAACCAGCTGAGAATGCAAAGTAAAATTCAGGCCGTGCAAAGTAATAAAGGTCTATGGAGCGCAGAAATCGACATTAGCGAGGCCGCTATCGTTCTGCCTGAGATTGAAACAGCACGTGTTAGCGGCTGGTTATCTTATGCCGAAACCAAAGCAGCCATCCCCAGAGCAAGCGCGCAAATATACGCCGGCAAATTAAATCTGGGATATATGGAACTTTCCAATGTCAGCATTACGCTCGATAGTAATGCAGACCACATCCAGTTCCTGATCGAAGGAAAAGTAAGCGGCCCTGATGAAATACATTTCAATGTTGATATCAGCAATGCACAGGCAGGATTTATGATTGAGGCTACAATTAACGGTAATGAACCGGCAAAGCTTCTCGCCTTCCTTGAAAACGTCCACAAGACGTTTAATTTGAAATCATTTAAATCGGATATACTAACACCGCTAATGATTACGCAAGGCAACCTTGACCGTATATATAACGAGCTTGAGGATCAAAGCTATGATGAGGCTAAAATCGTGTTGAGCGGCTCTTTATATGATATGACAGGTAAGATTGTCACGACTACCCATAAGAACGACGTGCCGCGGACAAGCGTTATAAGCCTTGATCCGTCAAGCTTATAAACAGGGCTTAACGGCGTAAGAGCCCCCTGCAATCCTTATATCTAAACCTAACAAATAATAAGTAGACAGCGCCTATAACCAAAGCGCGCATTTAAACGCCACTTAAAAGAGCTGCTAAATAACATGTGTTTAAAGAGTATCTATAACTGGTAATAAAACTTAGCCAGAACCATATACGTAACCCATATCAATAAGAGCAACGGAATACCGCCTTTCAAAAAGTCTCTAAATCGATAAGCCCCCGGTCCCATCACCAGAAGATTAGTTTTATAGCCAATTGGCGAGGCAAATGAACAATTGGCCGCAAACAATATCGTTACGGCAAAAATAAGCGGATCAACCCCGACATTCAGACCAATATTCACAGCAATAGGCGTGAATAAAATGGCACAGGCATTGTTACTAAGTATATTGGTACAAATAGCCACAACCAAAAAGACAAGCGAAGCCATGGCAAAAGGAGTCTCGACAAACGGAATATTCAACAAACCTTCGGCAATAAACGACGCACCTTCTGTCACCTGTAGAGCATGGCCGAGCGCCAGCATTGTCCCGACCAGCAAGAATATCTTACGGTCAATTGCACGTGTTGCCTGCCGCACGTTCAAACAATCTGTTGCAATCATGATAGCCGCACCGGTAATAGCAGCAACAGGAATAGACATGATACCAAACGCAGCTAGAGAAATCGCAGAAAGCATAATAAAGCCCGCAAGCGGCGCTTTCTTTGGCACAGGAAGATCTTTTTTAGATCCTGAAAGCACAATGAAGTCTCGGTTACCCCGCATCGAGTTAATCGATGCCTGACTGCCTGCGATCAACAATACATCCCCGGATTCCATACGAATTCTACCGAGGCGGCGGCGCACAACCCGAGCCCTACGCTGAATACCAAGAACAATAGCGCCATATTGCCTATGCAGGCCAATCTGCTCTAGACTCATATCCAAAAAGCGCGAACCAGGCGTAATCATAATTTCTGCAAGTGTACGCGCTCTTTCAACCTGCTCATCAAGATTAGGCTGAGCGACCTCCTCTTCTTCGCCTTCCAGAACTGGCTCCGATGGCTTTTTGGCAGTAGAGATAAGTTCAGCCTCCTCTTCGGATAGAAGGAAACCAGGGTGACGCGACAATATATCAGCCAGTGATTTCCGTGTGGCTGCAACAATCAGAATATCACCCGGCTGCAGTACATAACCCTCAAATGGTGGCAATACAATATGCCCCAAACGCTGGATCATTCTGATTTTCAAATCTTCAAGCTTTGGAAACTCTCCATTCGAACATTCCATACCGACAAGCTCACTATCTTCGGCGATATCCAGCTCGGCAATAAACTCTTTTTCATTACCGACAAGCTGTTCTTTCAATGAACTACGGTCCGGCATCATACGCGGCATGATAAATATGACATATATAAAACCAACACCAGCCAGAATACTGCCCGGTACGAGAAAATCAAAGAATCCAAGCGGCTTATAGCCAAGCTCCACCAACGCACCTGATACCAAAAGGTTGGTTGATGAACCAACCAATGTTGTCATACCGCCTAAGATAGCAGCAAAACTAAGCGGCATTAAAATGCGGCTTTCTGCAACCCCTGCCGATACAGCAAGAGCCTGTAAAATCGGGATTGCGAGAATAACAAGCGGGGTATTATTCATAAAGGCCGAGAAAACCAACACAAAAGCCAGAATAAAGAAGATAGAAACCCAGACCCATTTCTTATCTGTTTTAACAAATAAATTCGTCACCGGACGCAGCGCATCGGTTCGCACAATAGCTTGTCCCATAACGAGAAGCGCAAGAACAGCTACCAAAGCCGGATTGGCAAACCCGACAAGCAGCAATTTTGCATCCAGTTCGTTATGGCCATTGGCATCAAGAACAGGGAATAACTGCCCGAATACAAGTAAAGCTGTAAGCAAACCAACACTGGTCACCTCGATAGGAAAACGCTCTTTAACAAATTCGTAGGATGCCCATACTGTTAACAGCATGACAAACCACATATGTATATTAAGCTCTTCAATCATTCAAAATCACTTTAAAGCCACGCATAATTACGCTGGGCTTGTACGCTCCTGCTTAAAACCTGTTATCTGCATCCCAACGGTCTGCTTCATCAACACCAAACTCACCAATACCCTTTAAGCCTATCCTGAACATAACTTCAGTACCGCTTTCACCGGATGCGTCGCTGGTGATGTTACGTTTTGCGCCCAAAGAAAACGATACACAACACCCGGCATAATCAACGCCGAATATCGCCTCACGAAGGCCTTCATTTTCGCCCAAATTATAAAGAATATCAGAATATAAATGCCAGTGACGGGTTACATCAAAGCCTGATGCAAAGCGAATTTGTTCACGGCTATCATTAATATCTGTTCCGGCAAGTGCCTGCGCATATAAATAACGCGCATCAAAATTAAACCGTCCTATATCCCAATAGGCATCGGCCTCATGCCGTGCAGAATTAAATGTATCCGACTG
The DNA here is from genome assembly GCA_030432775.1 of Alphaproteobacteria bacterium. GTDB lineage: Bacteria > Pseudomonadota > Alphaproteobacteria > Micavibrionales > Micavibrionaceae > JASMHE01. The sequence continues at coordinate 101 of JAUILO010000027.1, read as the reverse complement.
AATTTGGAAGCGATAATCAATACCATATATGTTTTTATAATCAGCCGCGATTTGCCCGACAATATCGGATTCCTGACGCGATAGCCCCGAACCCTGCGGAA
>JAUILO010000188.1 GCA_030432775.1 Alphaproteobacteria bacterium | reverse complement strand
GATTGATGGCGATGATCTTGCGAGCTTGTTCACAGATATTGAAGAAATTGATCTATCTGGTGCATCGATTGATGGTGATCTGGCCGGCGATTCAGATACATTTGATTTCACATTGGCGGATATTCAGGCAATCACAGGTCAAACAGGCGCAAGTGCCGCATTGTCGATCGACATTAACCTTGGCACTATCGCTCTTGCCGACTTTACCTTCGGTGGCGCTGCATTCACAGATACTGGTGATGCTACATCAAGAACTATTACTTTCACTGGTACAAACGAAACTGTCACAATTAACGGCAGCTAGTAAACGGAAGTTGGTATTCACCATCGGCTTGCTCTAGCTGCTATTTCCTTGTTATTCTAACAATAGAATTTTCACGTTTTCCTGTCGGGATATCTATATGGCCAAGTCTAAATCTAAAGACAAAGACACAGAAGAAAATACAGATCTTGCGGTTATTCCTGAAGAAGAGAATGAGCCGGATCAAAAAGAACCGCTCATTGAATGTATAGGAGTGGTTCTGTCTTTTTATGGGATGAAGGCCGATATTGACGGTCTTATCCTTGATTCAGCGCGCGAGCAAACCGCATTTACAATTGATGATCTGGAAGCATTATCCCGCAAGATGGCTTTCATCTATGAAAAAGGTGAACTGAGCATAGATGATGTGAAGAAACTTGTGTTCCCATGTCTTGTACAGCTTGCAGATGGAAGTTTCCGTGTCCATTTTCCACAAAAAACCCATGGCGGCAAAATATATAAACCTGCCGAAGGTATGGTAGAGGAGCGGATTGAAGATCTGGACTTTGGTGGACAGATCCATATCATGACACCGAAAAAAGCCAAAACGGATATGAGCGTGTCGCATATGATACGTGGACACGCAATCGATTGGTTCTGGCAGCCAATTGTGTCTTATTGGCCGCGCTATGCCGAGATTATATTATGTTCTTTATTCATTAATTTATTCATTGTGGCCCTGCCGCTATTTACGATGAATGTGTATGATCGCGTTGTACCCAATTATGCGACATCAACATTAATAGCCCTTACCGCCGGTATATCGCTGGCGTTGATTTTCGATTTCTTTTTCAAGGCGGCGCGGTCTTATATTCTGGATAGGGTGGCCGCGCGTGTTGGTGCGCAATATGACTTTGAATTAATGGAACGGCTGCTTCACGTGAAGACGCAGGAAATTAAACTGACCTTGGGTGAGAAGGTCAATATATTCCGTGAGCTTCAGGGGATCAGAGATTTTTATGCCTCGCGTCTGGCACCGACAATTGTTGATTTGCCATTCTTATTTTTGTTCTTGGCTATTATCTTCATGATTTCACCTGTGCTGGTCTTGGTGCCGGTCATTGGCTCGGGCATTATTTTTATCATGAATTTTATCCTCCAAATTCCGAATAATCGCGCCACAGAGCAATATTTTGCTTCGATGCAAAGCAAGTCGACTGTTCTGGTTGAGACATTATCGGGGCTTGAAACATTTCGTATGTTTAATGCTGTGGGCAGTCGTTTGTTCAGATGGAATATCGCGGCAACACGTGCGGCGGAAGCGGCACGTTATAATCTGTTCATACGCGGTAATATCTCGAACTTCTCAATGACAATGCTACATTTTGTTCACGTGTTTGTTGTGTTCCTCGGCGTGTTTGAAATTCAAGCAGGAAATTTAACCGTTGGTGGTTTGATTTCCTGTACGATTTTATCAGGTCGCGCTATCGCGCCTGTTATGGGGCTTTCAAATGTTATCGCTAATTTAAGACAGTCTTTGGATGTGTTGAAGACTATTGATAAAATGTTCCAGCTGCCGCATGAGCAGGATATTATCGCGCATACCTCGCCGAAAGGTCCATTTCAGGGCAAGGTAGAGTTGCGCGGCGTGACTTACCAATATGCCGCACAAACCAGATCAGCCGTTGCCGATGCCTCATTTTTGATAGAGCCGGGGCATAGGGTCGGATTTATCGGGCGAACCGGCGCGGGGAAAAGCACGACTGCGAAATTAATTTCAGGCTTTTTAGAACCGCAAAGTGGAGAGATTTTGATTGATGATTTCTCGCTGAATTCAATTTCTCCGACCGAACTTAGACGCACGATTGGTATAGTGCCGCAGAAATCTTTCTTCTTTGATGGCACAATTCGTGAAAATGTTTTGGTGGGACGCGAGGACGTTGATAAGAAAGCGTTTGATCGTGCGGTCGAATTATCTGGTCTTGATATTGTGATGAAACAAACCGGACAAGGTCTTGATATGAATGTCGGTGAGAATGGTGAACGACTTTCCGGCGGTCAGCAACAATCGATCTCGCTTGCGCGTGCATTTGTCAGAGACCCGAAGATATTGATCTTTGATGAGCCAACATCGGGCATGGATAGCGTAATTGAAGGACGTGTCCGCGAAGCGCTGAATGAGTTTTTAAAAGACAGAACATTTTTAATGGTGACGCATAGAACAACATTGTTGTCTTTGGTTGATAGTTTGATTTTCATGGATAATGGCCGTGTCGCGTTACAAGGGCCAAGAGATGATGTGCTAAAAAAACTTTCAGGACAAGGCGATGCATAGTGTTTTGTATGAACACCGTGTTTAAGGCCGGTTTAATGCATAAAGGTTATAGTAATTAAGATGGCAAATAATATTTTATCGCAACTTGATAAATCATGGAATTATCGTCCCGCTTTGGCGTTGGTGAGCCTGATGATTGTTGTCTTTTTTGTCTGGGCCAGTGTCGCCGAGATTGATCAGCAAGTTCGCGGCACGGGTAAGATTATTCCGGCGGGTAAGGCGCGTACAATTTCGCATCTTGAAGGCGGTATTATTAACGAGATACTAGTTCATGAAGGACAGCTCGTTGAAAAAGACGATATCCTGTTCCATATCGGCAATGAAAAAGCCAAGAGTGATTTGAAAGAAGCCAGTATTGTTCTGGATTCCTTCTATATCAGGCGTCAGCGTTTGCAGGAAGAGCGGCAGGATAAAGATGTTGTTGAATTTTCTCCCGAATACACCGGAAAATACCCGAATTTGATCAAGTCCGAGTTGCAGTTCTTTGAATCGCGCAAGAAAGAATTTGAAGAGAAAATGTCTGGCCTGACAAAACAGTTGCGCCAAAAAGAGCTTAAGCTCGAGGATTTATTTAGCCGGATTAATGATTTGGGCGAGGAGCTGGACATTATTGAAGAACAGCTTGCAATTAAACGCAAATTGCTTAAATCCGGCGCTATATCACGCAGTGTATATCTTGAAACCGAAAGCCGTGCAAAGAACTTTGTGACGCGTATCAATACGGCTAAAAAGGAAGTGCCGATTACCCAGTCAGAACTTCAAGGTGTCTATGCCAAGATTGCTGAGGAAAAGCAGGCTCGTCAGTCCGAGATCAATGAAGAGCTGAATGAAGTTAATACAGATATTAATACCCTGACAGAACGTATTAAGGCTATGCAGGACGAGGTCAGTCGTACGGCGGTTCGCGCTCCGATTAAAGGTATTGTGAACAAACTTTATGTCAACACGATTGGCGGCGTGCTATCACCAGGGCGCGAGCTTGCTGATATTGTTCCGATTGAAGAGGTGTTGATCGTTGAAGGTAAGGTTGCGACAAATGATCGCGGCAAGATCTGGCCTGGTTTGGTCGTGACAGCCAAGATCACGGCCTATGATTATACGATTTACGGCGGATTGAAGGGCACACTTGAACATATTAGTGCT
>JAUILO010000026.1 GCA_030432775.1 Alphaproteobacteria bacterium | reverse complement strand
CCTGCTTGTTGTCAGTCGGATTCTGGTTGTTGTCAGTGTTTTCGTTGTTCTGATCTCTGTCTTGATTGTTACGACGTCTTCCGCCGCGTCTGCCACGGCGTCTACCACCTTTACGGTTTCCGCTTTCCTCGCCGTCTTTATCCGCATTGCCATCACCGCGGTTATTATCGTTATTGCGGTTGTTGTTGTTGCGTGACTTGTTGTTGTTGCTTTGTGAAGCGGCATTATTAGCATCACTCTTATCGTGTTCAATAATGTAACCGGCAACACCACAATCCTCGGCGACTTCGATAGTCAGGTGGAATTTGTAGCGTTTTTCAATCTCGGCCAGTGCATCACGTTTGTGGTTGAGTATATACACAGCCACTGCGTTTGGTATTTTCATGACAACTTCGCCATCAATGCCTTTAACACCTGTTTCTTCAAGGGCACGAATAGCCATGATTGCAGTTGAATCGATGCTGCGGACGTAACCAATACCGTGACAGCTATCACATTTCACAAATTGTGCTTCTGTTAAGCTTGGGTTGAGGCGCTGTCTTGAAAGTTCAAGCAGACCAAATGAGGAAATACGTCCAACCTGAATACGGGCACGATCAGTTGATAATGCGCGTTTCAGCTTTTGTTCGACTTTACGGTTGTTGCGACGATCTTCCATATCGATAAAATCAATCACGACCAAGCCGCCGAGGTCACGAAGCTTAAGTTGTCTTGCGACTTCTTCGGCTGCTTCCATGTTTGTATTTAATGCTGTCTCTTCAATGTGACGTTCTTTTGTCGCACGGCCAGAGTTCACATCAATCGATACAAGCGCTTCTGTTGGGTTGATTACAAGGTAACCGCCAGATGGAAGAGTTGCTTCGGGTAGCCCGATTTCGTTGATTTGGTTTTCAACATGGTAGCGCTGGAATAGTGGGATGTGGTCATCCTTGTATTCGATCACTTTTTTCGCATGTGATGGGATCATCATTTTCATGATGTCTCTGGCATTTTTGTATCCAGCTTCACCAGCAACGATAATTTCTTCGATATCGCGTGAGTAAATGTCACGAATAGAACGGCGTGTCAGATGTCCTTCCTCGTGAACAACGGCTGGCGCTGTTGAGTTTAGTGTTAATTCACGCACATTATCCCAAAGTTTTAATAGGTAATCCAGATCACGTTTGATCTCGGCCTTTGTTCTTTCAACACCGGCTGTCCGCAAAATAACCGACATGCCTTCTGGCACATTCAATTCATTTAGAATTTCGCGCATACGTTTACGGTCTTTGAAGTTCGCAATCTTACGGCTAACGCCACCGGCGCGAGGGCTGTTTGGCATCAATACACAGTAACGTCCAGGCAGCGAGATAATGGATGTGACCGCAGCACCTTTATTGCCGCGTTCTTCTTTTGAAACCTGGATCAGCATAATCTGTCCGCGTTTCACAACTTCCTGAATTTTGTAGTTCTTGTGGAATGAAGGGCGTAATGGGCGGTCTGTATCAACGCTGTCACCACCAACATGTTCAACACTGCGGCCACGTTTGGCGCGGCGTTTATTATTGTTGTTACGGCCGTTATTGTTACGGCCGTTATTGCGTCTATTGTTATTGTTACGCTTGTTGCTGCGTGGCGTATTGCCGTTTTCGTCGTCACTTTCGTCTGGTTCGTCTTCTTTGACGTTACCATTGACTTCGTCCTCGTCTTCTTCGCTCTCGTCGTCTTCGTCATTATCAGATGCGTCATCTTCTATATCATCGATATCCGCATCATCTTCTGATTCTGTATCTGTTTCGTCCTCGTCGTCTTCATCCATCTGGTCGAGTTTTTCTTCCTCGGCCTGACGTGCAGCCATTTCTTTTTCCTGTTCGGCTAAAATAGCTTCGCGGTCGGAAATAGGGATACGGAAGTAGTCGGGATGAATTTCAGAAAAAGGTAAGAAACCGTGTCTGTTGCCACCGAAATTAACGAATGCGGCCTGTAGAGAGGGTTCGACGCGTGTTACCTTGGCAAGAAATATACTGCCTTTAAGTTGTTTGCGGACTTTGCTTTCGTAATCAAAGTCAATAAGGCGTTCTTTATCAATTACCGCTACCCGCGTTTCTTCCGCATGGGTGGCGTCAATAAGCATTTTTTTAGTCATGTTAAACTCCTGTCATGCTGCTGCCTGAGATGCCTATATTCGACATAAAAAGCGGCGCAAAGCATGAAAAACTGTTGTTAAAACCTTTAGGTTTGCCAGTGCATCAGCTATGTGCTGATCCCCTGACCAGCCTAAAGTATCCTTAGAAATTTCGGGTCTGTGATTACCCTATTTTTCTTAACCAACCCTTGCAGCTAGCGAAACTCTTAACAATAAAACAAACATGCTAAAACCACTAAGGGAGATATAAAGCGACAATACAAAGACATGGTCGTAACAGCAACAAAAAAATGATACGTGCGCGTAACTTATTTTCTTTTTTATGATGGGCTGTAGACCGTATGAACGTGCTGGAAGCCATTATTTGTACAATATGCCAATAAAATAAAAAATTAGTAGAATTTGTTGTCGGGATGATAATTCATATTTTTAGGCTTGAGCCATGGATTAATATGGCAGAATATGTTGAAACTGTTTTGTTATCCATTTAGATTGATTTAGTCTTTTTAGATGATAAGCCAACCGATTTCACCAGATTTACCGGATTTAAGTGTATCCAATATGAATATTTTTCCACTGCGTAGTCTACAGACAGCGATTTTTAGCATTTTATGCCTAGCGTTTGTTATGGCCATGCCTATGCGGGCGCATGCCTTTTCTGTTGATAATGTACGGGTGGGGGTTCACCCGGATAAAGTGCGGGTAGTGCTTGATCTGAGTAACTATGAAAAGTTTCGTGTGTTCACCTTGACCAATCCGTATCGTCTGGTTGTTGATCTACCTTCTTTTGATTGGCAATCAGGCGCGATCAAAAGACCACCTGGAAGCGGCGTAACAGATTTGCGTCAAGGGAAGTTGAATTCTTCGGTGTCGCGTATTGTGATTGACCTTAAACAGCCTGCGGTTGTTCAGAATGCATTTTTATTACGTAAGGCTCAGGGCGCGGCAGATCGCTTGGTTATAGATTTTAAGCCGGTTAGCCTGAATGAATACAACAGTGCCACGCGTAAAATATTCGGTGTACTGGATGTGGATGGTGCAGTGGACCAGAGTTCTCAGGTGAGTTCTGCGGCAACAGCGCCAGTGAAACAGCCAGTTGCCGAAAGTGCGACCCAACAGCAAAGCGATAATGTTCAGGTTGCAAGTTCTGTGATAACACCTGTGCCCAAGCCGCAGGTTCCGGCACCAAAGAAAAGAAGAGAAAAACCGACTATCATCATTGATCCGGGGCATGGTGGTGCTGATCCGGGCGCGATTGCAGCCAATGGTGTTTTTGAAAAGAATATTACGCTGGCGCTGGCAAGGGAGCTTAAAAAGCAATTGGAAGCCAGCGGTGAATATAAAGCAGTCATTACTCGTGATAGAGATGTCTATATTAAATTATACAAGCGCGTAGAATTCGCCCGTAAACATAAGGGTGATTTATTTGTTTCGATCCATGCCGATACAATTGGCAAATCCAGTGTAAAAGGTATGTCGGTATATACTTTGTCGGAAAAAGCATCTGACGCGCAGACCGCCAAGCTGGCACAGCGTGAAAACAATGCTGATAAAATCGCCGGTGTTGATTTATCCGTCGAAGATGAACAAGTTGCCGATATTCTGGTTGATCTTGTGATGCGTGATACGCAGAACCAGTCAAACTTTTTTGCCAAGAGTTTGGTCGGGCATATGAAGGCCGGTCACGTAAGTGTGCTGGAAAACCCGCATCGTCATGCCGGTTTTGCTGTTTTAAAAGCACCGGATATTCCATCTGTTTTGGTTGAAGCCGGTTTCTTGTCGAATAAAGCCGAAGCCCGTCTTTTATCACAGCCGGACTATCAACGAAGAGTTGCAGGGTCAATAAAGAACGGTATTGATGCCTATTTCGAAAAAATTGATAGTTATGATTAATTAAATAGCGGTTGTGAATTGTTGCTGAATTGCCCCATATTTGGCTGAATTTTGCTGTGGTGTGTCAAAAATGCACCGGAATTTTTGAATAAAATAATAAAAATTCTGAAAAAGAGTGTTCAATACCTTTGTGTTTGTGTATAAAAAAGGTTGCAAGATGTTCTTTTTTCGAGCATTTTACCCACGGTTTCCTTGTTAACTTTCTACTAGAGAGAAGAAAAATGAAAAAATTAGTATCATTAATGATTATCGGCGCAGCAGCTGTAACACTTTCAGCTTGTTCAACAGACGGTTCTGCTGATTACACATACGAGCAAAAAGCTCCATTCGCTGACGAGCGTACAGTTGGAACAGTTCCAGAAAAAGCTCCTATGACAGCTGAAAAAGTATTTACAAAAAGCCAAACTAAATAAGTTACGTTTTTGTAAAACATAATGTAGAATGTAAATCAGGCTGGTGTTAATCACACAGCCTGTTTTTCTTTTTGTAATCCTTTTCGATAATTTTCTTTGCGGGCAGTTCTATGCAAATTTTCATCAGAGTTATAATTTTCGCGCTTGTGAATTTGATCGGCGCCTTTGTTATACCTCTTATGTTTCATTTGGCTCATATCATGGGCGTGTTGCCGGAGTTAACCGATAGTTTTATGGCTTGGTGGGGTGCTGGTGGTCTGATTTGCTGGTTCTTGTTTATGTTGGTGAGCATTGTGTATTTCTTTGTCGCCGGTAAAAAACGTTTTATTTATCTATCCCTGCCTATATGCATGCCGTTTATATATGGGGTTATTGTTCTTATTCGATTTAATATGGGCGCTTAATTTCTCCATAGGCCAGCATAAAATGGTATTACTCGGCATACGCAAAACTTCTGCTTTTAATATGGTCAGTTAGATATCGCTCTTTTTGTCTTCTGAGTGTTTAACGGCGATCGGTATAGGGTAACCTTGGCGGCGTCTGATGGCTTCTCTAATCTGGAACCAGTCGACATTTACATTTTCTTCTTTAATCAGATTTCTGATCAGGGCTAGGTCTTCTTTTTTGACATCATAGGTTGGAAAGCCGCCAGATTCTTCGATAGCGTTGGATTGGTCCAGATCGGCATGTACCTCAATATATAGAATATCGTCAATCCATCCGGCCTTGATGGGCTGGTTCACAACAGTGACGGGATCACTGACCTGTACTTCGTCAAATAAGGTGACGATGTCTTCAGGGTACAGGCGGATACAGCCACTACTGACGCGGCGTCCAATACCAAAGGGTTTGTTTGTACCGTGGATCGCGTAGGATGGCCAGCCTAGATACATGGCATGTGTGCCAAGCGGATTGCTCGACCCTGCTTTTATAGCTTCGGGCAGGTTTGGGTCTTCTTTGCGCATGCGCGCTGTCGGTCTCCATGTTGGCCCGATTGTTTTGCGCAGGACTTTTGTTGATCCTGTTGGCGTTTCAAGACCAACACGGCCAACGCCAATCGGGTGTGTAATTGGTGCGCTGCCGTCTTTGGGGAAATAATATATTCGCATTTCCGGCAGGTTGATGACCACTCCCTCTTTCTTGGCATCAGGCAGGATATGACGTGACGGAATAGTGATTTTTGTACCGGCACCGGGGATCCACGGGTCAATAAACGGATTTGCCGAACGCATTTCTACAAAACCAAGATTGTTACGGCGAGCAATATCAATCAATGTATCCTCATAGGCAGCTGTATAGATTTGCATATTACCGACATAGGATTTTTCGTATGAGCCTTTAGTGACGCTTTTCTTTTCCGGTTTGGCTTCTGCAGTTTTGTCTGCGATTTCTTTTTCGCTTGTTTTTGCGTCCACCGCCTTATCAGGGCTGGCGGCTATATCGTTTTTTGATGTGAGCTTTGAAGCGGTGCTGGTTTTTTCATCTGTCTTACGCGTATCCGTTTTGTCTATATCCGGTTTATGTGCCGGAACGCTCACAGAAGTGGAGGGTGGCGCAGCCAAAGAAGTCGCAGGATAAAGGAGCGCTGATAGTGATAGGGCTGTAGACATAGAGAATACAGCAGCCATATATAAAGGACGCATGGTCGCAGACATAAAGTTTAATACCTATTCAATAGTTAAATGGGTGTAATGGAATGTGGTGTCAATGTGCTGTTTAAGCGGCTTTTCTCATTTTTAGTTCGAAATTGACGATGACAGCATCCATATATTCATCGGTTGTAAGCCATTCTTGATCTTTGCCGATCAATAACGCCAGGTCTTTCGTCATTTTCCCTTGCTCAACTGTTTCAATACATGTGGCTTCTAGATCATCGGCAAAATCGATCAATGCCTGATTGCCATCAAACTCGCCGCGATATTTCAGACCGCGTGTCCATGCAAAGATAGATGCAATCGGGTTTGTTGATGTTTTTTCGCCTTTTTGCCACTGGCGATAGTGACGTGTCACTGTGCCGTGCGCGGCTTCCGCTTCGACAGTTTTTCCATCTGGCGTTAAAAGCACTGATGTCATAAGGCCGAGAGAGCCAAAGCCTTGTGCCACGATGTCTGATTGCACATCACCATCATAGTTCTTGCAAGCCCAGACAAATCCGCCTCTGGATTTTATGGCCTGCGCGACCATGTCATCAATTAGGCGGTGTTCATACCAAAGCTCCTTTTTGTCAAACTCGGCTTTGAATTCTTCGTCAAATACGCGCTGGAAGATCTCGATAAAGCGGCCATCATATGCTTTCAGGATGGTGTTCTTTGTCGACATATACACAGGGTAGTTGCGGGCGAGCCCATAATTGAATGAAGAGCGCGCGAAACCTTCGATGGATTCATCAAGGTTGTACATGCCCATGGCAACACCAGCAGCAGGGAAGTCGAATACTTCGTATTCTTCGGTTGCGCTGCCATCGGCTGGAACGAATTGTAATGTCAGCTTGCCGGGTTTGCTCACTTTGAAGTCTGTGGCTTTATATTGGTCGCCAAATGCATGACGGCCAATGATAATTGGTTCTTTCCAGCCCGGTACGTAAAGGGGCACATTTGAACAGGTAATCGGCTCTCTGAAGACTGTGCCGTTTAGAATGTTTCTGATTGTACCGTTCGGCGATTTCCACATTTTCTTCAGGCCAAATTCTTCAACACGGGCTTCGTCCGGTGTGATGGTGGCACATTTTACGCCAACGCCATGCTCTTTGATTGCGTTTGCGGCATCAATTGTAACTTGATCATCTGTGGCATCACGGTTTTCAATGGATAGATCGAAATATTTCAGATCAATATCAAGCCAGGGGAGGATTAGTCGGTTTTTGATAAGATCCCATATTACGCGGGTCATTTCGTCGCCATCTATTTCAACGACAGGATTATCAACTTTGATTTTGGACATGCTTATTCTCCACTGATTCGGATAAATGATTAACTTGATGATATCCTAATCAAGATTGATAAGCTCTTCAACTTCCTTCTCAAGTCGTTCAAACGCGCGGGCAAAAAGTCCGCTCTTTGCGATGCGGCCTTTTCCTTCTTTCCACACCTCGTACATGGTTGTGCGCGGCCCAACTTGACGGATGATGAAGTGAAGATATGGTATATAGGTGGAGGATCTGTAGTATACAAAATTGATTCTTCAAAATTGACATCAACGCCTATGTCATAAATGACTTTGGCCGATGCGCCGCGGCTAAATAGGCCGGAGAGTTTCTTGAATTCATGATTCTTGAAACCGGTTTGGTTGTTGGATTTTAGATAATCAGGGTTATTAATAACGCGAAAACTCATGTATATAGTATATCATATTCCATGCGTATTTTTAAAGTTTTGATCGTCTGCTTGGCAGACAGAAGGGGGCATAATTATGGCTTTGCTAGAAACGCCTGAAAAGGACAGTGCAATTAAAGCGCACGCATTTTCTTTGCGGGCTACGGACGGAAGTGAATATACGCTTGATGATGTACGCGGTGAAAATGGAACTCTGGTCGTTTTTATCTGTAATCACTGCCCTTATGTGAAGGCAATCATCAAAAGATTGGTGGCAGACGCGAAGGTTTTGCAAGAGCAAGGTATAGGCTGTGTTGCGATCATGCCCAATGATACAGACAGTTATCCGGCTGATTCTTTCGAGAACATGAAAATATTTGCCAAAGAGAACGGTTTTACATTCCCTTATCTTATTGATGACACACAGGAGGTTGCGGCCGCTTACGGGGCTATTTGTACGCCTGATTTGTTCGGGTTTAACGCGGATGACGAACTGCAATATAGAGGCCGTGTTGATAGTGCCGGCCCGAATGATGCAGACCAGAATACAAAGCGCGAATTGCTGGACGCTATGACGTTGATTGCCAAGACAGGTAAAGGCCCGCAAGAGCAGTTTCCATCAATGGGCTGTTCTATCAAGTGGTTTAGCTAAAAAACGGCTGGATCCGGAACGCTAAAGTATAATTTAAGCGTTATTTGATTATAAATTGTCAGAGTAGCTTGTAAAACAGACATTTATATCGATTAAACTCTGGTATTTGGCTGTGTATTTTATAATATACGGACTATTGGATTATATAAGAATAGGAACTATACGATGTCGAATGATTTTATCCTTGAAGTAGATGAGTCTTTACGTGAAGAAAAACTCCATCGTCTTTGGAAAGAATATGGCGGTTATTTGATAGCGGCGTGTATTCTTGCTGTGCTTTTCACAGCATTGATAGTTGGCTGGCGCGGCTGGGATGAAAAAGTCGCAGCACAGCAGACATCGATTATCATTCAAGCGATGGATACTGATAATCCGGCTGAAAATCTAGGGGATGTGTCTGTTGCTTTGAATGACGGGCGCAAAGCAATTGCGTTGTTATCCGCCGCTGGCGAATTTGTACGCGAAGGTGATAACAAGGGTGCGCTCAAGCAATATCAACTATTGCAAATGGATCAGTCAGCACCAAAGGTTTTTCGCGATTATGCCGCAGTGATGGAAGCACGCACCATGTGGGATTTGCGCGATGAGTTCGCTGCTGAAAAGGCCGCTGCGGAAAAAGCAGCTGCGAAGATCAATGAAAATGAAGACGCACAGGATGTGGCGGTTACTGTTGCCGCCTCGACAAGCGTTAAAGATATTGATCCGAAAGCTTTGCTTACGATGATGGCCCCGATTTGTAATGACACGTCTAACCCATGGCGCTGGCATGCTTTGATCCAGTCTTCTGTTATTTTGGCCAGTGGCCTTGATAATTATAAACAGGCTGTTGCCTATTTAAGCTTGGTCGAAGCGCAAGAAGGTTTGCCGCAATCTTTGCACAGCCGCGCGGTTGCATTGAAGCATGTTTATTCTCTTAAACTGACCGAGATGAGTGCACAGGCTGAAAAGGATAAAAAGTAATTATGGATGCATTACGTTTATTATCTTTGGTTGTTGTTGTGTCGGTTCTTTCCGGCTGTACAAGTATTGGCAATTTCTTTGATGGCAAAGATGATAAAGAGCCATTGGAAGGTGAACGTATTTCTGTGCTGGATCTACAAAGGGATCTTGAACCCGGTGATATGACGCTGGATGCGCAGGGTTTTGTCGCGCCCACAGCGTGGAAGAATGAGTTCTGGCCGCAGACAGGCGGTTACCCGAACCATTCTATGCAGCATGTGAATTTAAATAGTGGTGAGCTGGCGCTGGCGTGGAAAGCCAAGATTGGTAAAGGTTCTAGTAAGCATAAACCACTGACTGCGCAGCCTGTTGTGATTGATAAACGTGTATTTACGCTGGATTCTAATGCGAGCTTATCCGCTTTTTCAACAGAAGACGGGGAACGCCTTTGGGAAATAGATGTGCAATATGAAGATGAGGATGACGTTGTTATTGGCGGGGGTATTTCTTATTCCAGAGGTGTTTTATATGTTACCAACGGCTTCCGCGAAATTTTGGCGGTTGATCCGGTTGATGGAAAAATTATCTGGCGCAGTACTATTCCCGCTCCTTCACGTGCCGCGCCGACCATTATGGATGGCCGAATTTTTGTTGTAACTCTTGATAATAGACTTTTGGCGCTTAACCTTGATGATGGAGCTGTGCAGTGGGAGTTTTCCGGCATCAGTGAAACAGCGGGTCTGGTTGGAGCGGCTAGCCCGGCTGTGAGCCGAGAGATTGTTATTCCGGCGTTTTCATCGGGCGAGATTTTTGCGCTGCGTGTTGAAAATGGGTCTATTGCATGGGCTGATAATCTGTCGTCTTTGCGCCGATCTGGTGGTCTTGCCAGTTTGTCTGATATTAAGGCTCTTCCGGTGATTGATAAAGGTCTGGTGATTGCAATAAGCTTCGGTGGTCGTTTGGTGGCGATTGATGCACGCACAGGTGGCCGTGTCTGGAGTCGTGAGATTGGCGGTTCTGAAACACCTTGGGTGTCCGGTAACCATGTCTTTGTGATTTCTTCGAAGAACGAGTTGATTGCACTTGGCCGTGATAATGGTGCTATTCGCTGGGTAAGCGAGTTACCGCGTTACAAGAAAAAGGGTGATCCGACATCAGATAAGATTTTCTGGGTCGGACCGATTTTAGCCGGTGGCCGTTTGATTACCGCGTCTTCTAATGGTCTTGTTTACGAGATTTATCCGGAAGATGGTGCGATGATCAGACAGTGGGAAACAGACCGTAATGTTAGAACAGCGCCTATCGTTGCTGATAATACGCTTTATCTTTTGGGTGAAGATGCAACATTGATGGCTTACCGTTAAGGGTCACTGACTTGTATGGACTGATGTTCCATAGATCAGTCGGAGCGCAGGATATTGGCGTCTTTGCAAGGCGTAGATCACATAAAAATGTACCCATCTATATGAATAATCCTGAGCAGGAGAAAAATTATGATTAGTTATGATGACTTTTTAAAAGTTGATATACGTACGGGTACGGTTATCGAAGCCGAAGAATTTCCGGAGGCGCGCAGACCTGCGATTAAGCTTCGTATTGATTTTGGCGATAAAATCGGAGTAAAGAAATCTTCTGCGCAGATTACCCAGCATTATGATATTGCCGAACTTGTCGGGAAACAGATCTGTGCTGTTGTGAACTTTCCGCCAAAGCAGATTGGGCCATTTATGTCCGAAGTTCTGGTGCTTGGTTTTTCCGATGATGATGAACATATTGTTCTGATGGCGCCGGATAAAAAAGTGCCCAATGGATCCAGAATGCATTAATTGCTTATCTGTTTGTTTATGTGTTGTTTTTTATCAATTTCGCCCTTTATAGATTTTATTGCATTGCTGTGGCGTCTATGAGATAGTCCAGCCCGTATATGTATATTGATACGTAGATGATAAAGAATAGAAATGGTTAGGACATGCCTCTTCAAATCGCATTAGTAGGTCGACCCAATGTTGGTAAATCCACATTGTTTAATCGAATAGCCCGTAAAAAGCTGGCTATTGTCGATGATACGCCTGGCGTGACCCGTGATTGGCGTTTGGCGGAAGCTGATTTTTACGGCGATCCGGTTATCATTATTGATACGGCGGGGTTGGAAGATGCGTTTGATTACAGTATTGAATCACGTATGCGCCAGCAAACAGAGCGCGCGCTTGATCATGCGGATATAGCTCTCTTTATTATTGATGGTCGCGCAGGTGTGACCCCGATTGACGAACATTTTGCTGATTTTTTACGTCGTAAGAAGATGCCGGTTATTTTGGCGATCAATAAATGCGAAACAGAAAAAGTAGCGCAGAGTGCTATGGGCGAGGCTTATGGTCTTGGCCTCGGTGATCCGGTTGTGATTTCTGCTGAACACGGTCTTGGCGTTGATGAACTATATTCGGCGCTGGAACCTTATATTAACCAGTTTGCCGATGACCAGCACGAAGAAGATGACGATGAGGACATTGATCCGGATTTCTTGCCCGAGGATATTGATGATCTGGAAGGCTTAGAAGATTACGATTTTGTAGAAGCGGAAAAAATAGAAGCTGAAGACGAGGCCAAGCCGATCAAGCTTGCGATAGCAGGCCGTCCGAATGCCGGTAAGTCGACGCTTTTAAATACATTGGTGGATGAACAGCGCGTTATGACCGGTCCAGAAGCCGGGATTACACGTGATGCGATTACCGTTGAATGGGAATACAAAGGCAAACCGTTCAAGCTTGTCGATACGGCTGGTTTGCGCCGCAAAGCTAAGGTGAATGACCGTCTGGAAAAGATGGCGGTTGATGATACGATGCGCGCCATTCGTCTGGCACAGGTTGTAATATTGGTTCTGGATTCAGATTTGATGATGGAAAAACAAGACCTTTCCATCGCAGGTCATGTGATTGAAGAAGGTCGCGCGTTGATTATCGCAGTCAATAAATGGGATTCCCTTAAAGATAAAGATGAAGCGATTGAAAAACTGAATAAACGTCTGCAGCGTTCATTAGGGCAAATTAGTGATATTCCAGTTGTAACCATTTCGGCATTATATAAGCGTAACATTGAGAAGCTGATGGATTTAGTTGTTACAACTCATGAACATTGGAATCGCCGCGTTAAAACGGGAGAGCTTAATAGATGGATATCCCATATGGAAAGCCATCACCCAGCGCCGCTTGTATCAGGTCGCCCAAACCGTTTGAAATATATCGCGCAGATCAAAACACGTCCGCCGACATTTGTGTTATGGGTTTCATATCCGCAAAAGTTACCGCAATCCTATAAGCGTTATATTGTAAATGGCCTGCGTAAAGATTTTGATATTGGCGGTGTGCCAATCCGTCTTTTAATTCGCACGAGTAAAAACCCGTATAGCTCGTAATAGCCAAACAGGTTCTTTGTGAACAGATTATTCGTTTAATTTATCTATGAAATTATGGCTGTCTTTTTGCAGGGGTGTTAACCGGCACGGCTGATTCATTCAGAGTTTGTTGACCTGCTAGTCTTAATTGGTTCGCGCATAGTGCAAGGCCCAGCGCGCCAGCACCTGCCATAACCGGATTGCCGGTCGCCGTACCAAGCCATGTGATAAAGCCGCATACTGTAGCTGCTTCCGTCGCAGCTATATTTTGCGCCGGGCTTGAATTTAAACCAACACCGATTTCAAAAGCGGCTTGTTTGAATTTTTGTATTAGGCTGAGTTCCCCAGATGTATTGTCAGGCATTGAATGCTCCGTTTCCGTATTTATTATTATTGATTCCCTTAATTAAAATCATAAGCCAATTATGAGCTTATCTCAAACGTAAAAATGTTTGCTCGATTTGTATATACGCTATGTAGATGCTTATGCCTTATGCTTATAGTTGCACATTTGCGTGTGTAGGGGGGTGGAAATGCTCGTATTAAGCTTAAGCGCTGACAGCCTTTTTTGCTGCATTGACCGGTACTTGTATGATTTTCCCGTGTAGCGCGCATTGCGGGCTGGCCAGTTCCAGAAATGTTTGAACGGTTTCTTCCGGAGATTTAACATCCCCGTCAAATCCGCCCGGGTAGGCTTCGGCAAGCATTTTTGTGTCTGTTGTACCGGGGCTAAGTAGATTGACACGCAGATTTGTTTGGCGTGTTTCTGCTGCATATACTTTAACCATAGCGTTTAGTGCGGCTTTTGTTGTGGCATAAGCGCCCCAATATGCTTCGCATATATCGGCCATGCCTGATGTAACGAAGATAGCGCGTCCGGCGTCAGATGCCTGTAATAAAGGCTCGAGTGTACGAAGTAAGCGGAAATTGGCGTTCACGTTCACAGTTATAATTTTGTCCCACTGAATTGTCTTGGTATGTGTAAGTGGTCCTAATGTTCCGAGCATACCAGCATTGCCAACCAGAATATCAAGACGGCCAAATTTTTCTGCAATGGCGGGGCCTAATGTATCTAATGCGTCAAGATCGCCTAGATCCTGAGGGATAAGCGTTGTTTTCCCGCCAAAGGATTGTATTTCGTCATCGACTTCTTCCAGTCCGCCAATTGTTCTTGCGACCAATATCACATGTGCGCCTGCTTTGGCATATGCTTTGGCAACGCTTGCGCCTATTCCGCGCGATGCACCGGTAATCAGTGCGATACGATTTGTCAGGTCTATATTATTTTGTGTGGTCATTGATGTCTTTTACGTTGTTTTTTGTTTTTGTTTGCATATGTTGTGTTTGGGACAGATGTTATTTCACACTTTGCTCGCGCAGATCGGTCACTTTTGCATGGTCTTGGTCCGCTTCATGATCCGGCAAAGCCACCGGGTAATCACCGGTGAAACATGCGTCGCAATATTGGGGCATGTCATTATTACGCTTTGTTTCGCCGACGGCGCGGTACAGGCCATCAAAACTGATATAGGCAAGTGAATCACAGCCAATAAATTCGCCGATATTTTCAATGCTTTGCTGGTTGGCTAAAAGTTCTCCTGATGATGGTGTGTCGATACCATAAAAACAGCTATATTTATTCGGCGGTGAGGAAATACGCATATGCACTTCTCTTGCACCGGCCTGACGCATCATCTCAACAATCTTTTTCGATGTTGTGCCGCGCACGATTGAATCATCAACCAGCACCACATTCTTGCCTTCGATAAATGATTTATTCGCATTGTGTTTCATTTTGACGCCAAGGTTACGAATTTCACTGGTTGGCTGGATAAATGTTCTGCCGACATAATGGTTTCTGATGATACCAAGTTCGAAGGGAACTTTACTGGCTTCTGCGTAACCAATGGCTGCGGGCACGCCGCTATCGGGTACAGGTACAATGAGGTCTGCGGTTGGGCAGGGCGCTTCGATAGCAAGTTCAGCGCCGATATTCTTGCGCATTTCATAAACCGAATGGCCTTCGACAAAGCTATCTGGACGGGCGAAGTAAATATATTCAAAAATACAAAAACGTGATGTGGTCTGGCCAAAAGGACGTAGGCTTTGTATGCCGTCTTTATTGATAATAACCATTTCACCGGCTTCGATATCTCGAATGAATTCAGCGCCAATGATATCAAGGGCACAGCTTTCCGATGCCAAGATCATGGCGTCTCCAAGCTTGCCAAGACAAAGTGGGCGGATTCCGTTTGGATCACGAATGCCGATCAACTGGTCTTTGGCCGAAGCAACAAGGGAATAAGCACCTGTAATTTTTTTCAATGCATCAACCAGACGATCAGCAACAGATTTTTGTTTTGATGTTGCAACCAAATGGATAATGACTTCTGTATCGGTTGTGGACTGGAATATAGCTCCGTTCTGGACAAGCTGTTGGCGCAGTAGGTTTGTGTTGGTCAGGTTGCCGTTATGTGCAACGCCAAAGCCGCCGAAAGATAAATCAGCATAAAGTGGCTGGATGTTACGTTTTAATGTCTGGCCGGTTGTAGAATAACGGTTGTGGCCAATTGCGACCTCGCCTTTGAGCTGCTCTATGACTTTAGGTGAGCTGAAAACCTTATCGACAAGACCCAATTCGCGGTGTGCGTAAAAGTGTTTGTCATCAAAAGTAACAATACCACATGCTTCTTGTCCTCGGTGCTGCAGCGCATGTAGACCCAGTGCAGTCAGAGAGGCTGCGTCTTTATGACCGTATATGCCAAATACGCCGCATTCCTCTTTGAGTTTATCGTCATCTAGCGGCATGGGTATGTATGGTTCTATGTTACTCATTGTCTTTATACTGTTCCTCGATAAGCTGGCGGAATTCTTCGATTTGTTGTTCGTCGTAACCGGTTGCGTCTTCGTCTTGGGTATCATTGCTATCTTGTGATGCTTTGTTTTTATCTGTGTCGCTATCTGTATCTGGTCCGGCACTGCTGTCTTTATCATCGCCAAGCACGTCTAGCTGCATGAGTTTTTCACGCGCTGTCTCGGAAGCTTTGACGGCCTTTTCTTCGATTGTTTTTTCTAGATCTTCTGTTGCTGATTCCGGCAGGAGGGCGACTAATTTTTCTGCGGTGAACTCAACGTAGCCTCTGGTTTTGCTACTTTCAAACCATGTATCACGTTGCTCTGGTTCGGTAAGCAGGTATATAGGAGAATAGAGCAAGCCCAATAAAAGGATGCCACGAATGACCCCGAAAAATACACCAAGTGTGCGGTCAATAGCACCCATGCCCATGGCCTCGGCGCTTTTTGAAAGAATGTGGCTTGTAACGCTGAGTATAACGACCACGATGACAAAAATACTGCCATAGGCAATGGCATCGGCCACTATTGTGTACGGAACAATGTCAAATAATTTGGGTACTTCTTCGCCTTCGATTATGCCGAACCAGCCCCTGACAACAGGCGCAAATACAGGGCCACCGTAAGAGGCAGCAACCGCCCCGCCAAGTACTCCGGCTACAGTCAGAACCTCACGGATTAGCCCTCTAAAGAAAGCAATAATACCGGACAAGGCCAAGGCAGCTAAAACGACAATATCAAATATCATATTTACCACATCACATTTGTCGTGTGATCAATTGAATAAGGGTTCATACATATGGAACTCAGCCTGCGAATGCAAGGCAATTTCTCCATAATTCTCCTTTGTGCGGAGTATTAAGCGATATTAGCTGCTTTTGGTTTGCTTGAAAAGTGATCAACGAGATCATGGATGGTTTTTATTTGATTTGTTCTGATTGCTGTACTGCGTTCGCCGCTTTGTCCTTTTTTTGCTTTTAACACAGGGATAATGGCCTCTTCAAAGCCAAGCTTGCTGGCCTCTTTCAGGCGGATATCCGGCTGTGGAACTTGGCGTATCTCACCAGCAAGCCCTATTTCTCCAAAGAAAATCTCTTCGGCGGGTACATGCACCTGATTGATGGAACTGACTAGTGCGGCAGCCACGGCGAGGTCTGCTGCGGGCTCACTAATGCGAATGCCACCTGCAATATTTAGGAATATATCACAGCCGGAAAACTGGATACCGCAACGTGTTTCAAGAACAGCTGTAATCATGGCAAGGCGGCTGGCATCCCAGCCAATAACAGAGCGGCGCGGTGTGGCCAGAGTAGACGGGGCAACCAGAGCCTGTACCTCGACAAGAACAGGTCGCGAACCTTCAAGCCCCGCTAAAACCGCACTACCCGGAATGTTCTGCTGCCTTTGGGCCAGGAATAATTCGGATGGATTTGTGACCTCCATTAACCCAGCACCCGCCATTTCAAAGACGCCGATTTCATCTGTTGCGCCAAACCGGTTTTTAACGCCTCGCAGAATTCTGAATTGATGAGATCGATCACCTTCGAAATAAAGTACGGTATCGACCATATGTTCTAAAACGCGCGGGCCTGCAATTTGGCCTTCTTTGGTGACGTGACCGACAAACAGTACGCAGATATTATGTTTTTTAGCTGTGCGGATGATTTCCTGTGCGGATGTGCGTACTTGTGTGACAGTGCCGGGGGCGCTATCGACATTGTCGACATACATGGTTTGGATTGAATCAATGACGACAAGATCAAAATGGCGTCCATGTTGATCTGTTTCGTTGGTCATAGATGTGACAATATCACGTACATTTGTGGCTGAGGCAAGTTCAACCGGCGCATCGGATAGGCCAAGCCTCTCAGCGCGCAAGCGAATTTGATCCATCGATTCTTCGCCGGAAATATAAGCGCAGCGTATTGGTGGTCTTTCTTTGACTGGTTCGCTTTTTGAATTTGTATTTTTTTCATCTGTTGACGGATGAGTTTTGCGCTGACTAAGCGTGCAGACAACTTGCAGTAACAAAGTGGATTTACCAATGCCGGGATCGCCGCCAATCAGCAGCGCTGAACCGGGAACCAAGCCACCGCCTGTTACCCTGTCAAACTCGCCTATGCCGGAGACGTGACGTGCGTATCTTTGTTCGTTTTCACGTTTTAAAGAACCGAATGGAATGCTGCGGCCTTTTTTGGACTGATTCATTCCTTTGGGAACTGCGCTTTCGACAATTTCTTCGGATAACGTGTTCCACTCGCTACAACCGGCGCATTGCCCTGTCCATTTAGAGTGGACGGTGCCGCAGGAGGTACAAAGGTAGCTGACTTTTGATTTGCTCATATTTTATTGTTACGCGATATTAAGAACAAATCAAGAACAAAATGCAATGTTGTGCAAGTTTTATGCGTTTATGATTGATGGACTTGGTGAGTGTGGATGGTTGATTTGTACAGCGGGACTTTGATTCTAACCGTGATAGCTTTGGATAATATCACGAGCCTGTCAAACAGGTCGTCGTTAGACAAGAGGGGTAGTATACCCAATAGCTCTTATTACAGGCCTTCGCGTTTTAGCGCCCATTTGATAACAGCTTGATCACTTTCCATTTTTCCGTGAATTACGATTTGTTTGGTTTTACGCGCACGGCTGCCTTGGCCGAGATAAATGCTGTTTTCGAGTTCCATGCGTCCACCATTGTGGAAGAAGCGCCATCCAGAACCGCCGGGCAAGCGCAGCAGGGCTTCGGTGCCATCTTGTATTAACGAGACCAGCACGCGCGGATGTAAATGAAAGCGCAATGTGACATCAATTGATTTATCAAGACCGATTGAACAGTTCAGACGTTCTTCGCCTCGAAAATCATGGCCGTGGTCACCCAAGTATAATTTACGGCGATGCGTAACACCATTCACAGCCATGTAGCCGTCATGCGATAGTTCGAGCAACACCGCATCTTTTTTATCTTCGCGGTGGACAGAGATTTTACGTGGCTTGCGGCCAAAATGCTTATCGCTACGGATTTCACAAATGTTGCGGTAGTCAAGGGTCACGCTGTTATGGGCTGCGGTACTGCGCAGAACATCTTGCCAGTCTGGCTCGATAGGGTGGTGACCACAATTGACGAATATACGTTCTTTGCCATAGCAGAATTCGAAACTGAGTGGCGCGGCATGGGCATTGGCATCATAAGGAAATGGCGGCGGGGCTGCGGCATCGACCATTAAGAGGCTGCGGCCGATATTGGCGCGCTCATATCCGCTTTTTGGTAATGCTTTCAGGATCTTGCCGCGTGCATTGACGCGTCTGAGTATTTCATCAAGTGTATCGATGGGTGTTTCTTGTGTGTCGTGGAAGAGCGCAAGGTGACGGTCAGGATAGCGGAAGAACCGCAATGCCTGTGCTAGGTTACTGATTGTGCCCTCAATACCGGCAGGAACAGGATAACCGCCTTGTGCCAAGGCCGAGCGGATATCAAAGAATATACGCAGCGCTGTGAGAATTTGTTCCGGAGAGCGGCTAATATGGCCGCCATCACCGAGTATTTGTTTGTCGGTTTCTTTTTCAAGAATATTTAGACCTTGCTCCAGCCATAATTCACGGCCCGATAAACAAATACCGGCATAGATCAAGCCTTTTGCGGCATAGAGCGTTCCGATGCCATGTGTGTCTGTGCCTATGGAGCGTGCTAGATGTTTGGCTTGCACGATGATAGAGCGTATCAGGTTATCCTGAAAATTTTCATCTGCGCTTGCGCCAAAGAAATTGTAAAAACCGATCCAGTTGGCGATACGTTGACCGATCAGGCCGCTGCTCCAAATCAAAGGATTCCAGCGTTTATAGATGCTTGTCCAGTTTTCTGTCATATCGCGGGCTTGTTTACGGGCCGTGTCGCCGCCAAGCTCGCGCAGGTCGCGCAGCCAGTCAAAGCTGTGCATGTGTTTGAGCCAGTTATCATGTACGCCTTCTGGTTCCCATGTGCTGAGGGAATGGCGTTTATTGTTTAATGTGTGGATTTCAAGCTGCATATCCTCCAGACTAAATGCGCCGCTAATCAGCCAGCGCCCTTTTTCTAAATCGCCTTTCCAGCAATCTGTCGGGATCACAATCAGGTTCTCAGCAGGGTTTGAGCCCAGTGACCAATCCAAAGACCATTGCAATGTCCAGTTATACAAAACGCTATTAAATGCCAGCGCAGATGCCTTGGCAGATAATTTGGATTGAAGCTGTTTTGCGAGGTTAAAGGGCATTACTTGTTTCGAGGTCTTTCTTTGGTTGTTCTAACCGCGTAGTGATTGAATGTGTGTGGCATAGTGTTCAGGGCCGTCTTTGAATACGGCTGTTCCGGCGACCAGTACATTTGCGCCAGCTTTGATAACTTGTTTGGCTGTATCCGGATTAACACCACCATCAACCTCTATATCGATATCACGGCCTGTGTGTGTGACCAGATCTCTGGCTTGTGTGATTTTGTCCAGAACGGGAATAAAGCTTTGTCCACCAAAGCCCGGATTAACTGTCATGATCAGGATTAAATCCACCAGATCCATGACGTGTTTGATTGTCTCGATGCTTGTGGATGGGTTGAGGGATACGCCCGCTTTTTTGCCCAAGGCACGGATAGATTGCAATGTGCGGTGCAGGTGCGGGCAAGCTTCCACATGGACGGTGATAATATCAGATCCGGCATCGGCAAATGCCTGAATGTACGGATCAGCAGGTTCAATCATTAAATGGACGTCAAACACCTTGTTACTATGTGGGCGTAGCGCTTTGATAATTGGCGGCCCAAAGGTGATGTTGGGTACAAAATGGCCATCCATCACATCCAGATGAATATATTCTGCGCCAGCTTGATCAATCGCGCGAATTTCTTCGCCCATTTTAGAGAAATCGGCGGAAAGCATAGAAGGGGATATTTTGATATCTGGCTGTTGTGACATGATCTGTCCGTTTATGCGTCTGGGTGAGTTATTGAACTGGTCTTTAGAATGCGTTTGATGCTGTAGAGAAAGAATGTTGATCATATGCCCTTTGAATAGAGCGTAATCAGCATTCTTAATATAACAGAATAAAAGCGATTTTTCACGCTTTACCTGCAAAAGTAAATATCCAATAGATCATAATTCGTAATTATTATGGGTAATAATTGTAATATGAAAAATAATACGTTATAAATCGGTCATGGTAGAAAATCGTTACATG